>CAXBBA010000023.1:0-11289 GCA_963973805.1 uncultured Halieaceae bacterium
AACTGGAGAAGCGTCGCATTACCCTGGACGATGACGCCAACGGCGACAACCAGGCGCTGTTTGAAGATCTCAACGTGTTCTTCCCGCGTCCGGGCCTGAGCACGGCGAACTTCTTCCGCGGTGGCGACACCATCACGGGACTCACGGGCGTGCTGGACTATTCCTTCAGCCAGTATCGCCTGCGTCCGGTGCTCACGGAGTTTGACTACACCTTCCAGGCGGACAACCCCCGCCCCGATACCCCCGAAGACGTCGGCGGATCCCTGAAGGTGGTCAGCGCCAACGTGCTGAACTACTTCAGCACCGTCGATAACGGCAGCAGCATCTGCTCCCCGTCCGAGTCCATGGAATGCCGGGGTGCGGATTCAATCCAGGAGCTCGAGCGCCAGACCGCGAAGCTGACGGCGGCGCTCTGTGAGATCGACGGCGACATCGTCGGCCTCGGCGAGATCGAGAACGACGCGTCCGGAAGCGGTTCCCTCGATGCGCTTGTCGGCGCTCTGAACGGCGCTGGCTGCGGCACCTACGCCTATGTGGACGCCGGTCCCCTGGGGGATGACGCGATCAAGGTGGCCCTCATCTACAAGGCCAGCAGCGTAACGCCCGTTGCCCAGCAGACCTTTGTGGTCGACAACTCGGTGGATGCCGCCTACGAGGATGGCAGGAACCGTCCCACGCTGGTGCAGGTCTTCGAAGAGCAGGCCAGTGGCGAGCGGGTGATCGTTGCGGCGCACCACCTCAAGTCCAAGGGGTCGTCCTGCGACGACATCGGTGATCCGGATCTTAACGATGGCCAGGGCAACTGCGCCGGCACCCGCGCGACGGCGGCGGGCATCATCGCTGACTTCATTGCCAGCGACGTGATTCCCGGCGCCGGCACGGACCGGGTGCTCGTGATCGGTGACCTCAACGCCTACAAGCGCGAGGATGCCGTGATGGAATACACCGGCCGCGGCTATGTGGATCTCATCGAGGCCGTCAACGGCAACGAGGCCTACAGCTACGTGTTCGACGGGCGTCTGGGATACCTCGACCATGCGCTGGGTCTGAACGTCGCTGATGTGGTGACCGGCGTGACCGAGTGGCACATCAATGCTGACGAGATCAATCTTCTCGATTACAACGATGACGTGCTGGACAGCAGTGAGCGCAACTTCGAAGAAGAGCCGGACAACCTGCCTCTGTTCGATGAGTTCGATCCCGGTCCCTTCCGTTCATCGGATCACGACCCCGTGGTCATCGGTCTGGACCTCGGTCCTGCGGTGGTGGACGTACCCGGTGACCTGGATGATGACGGCGATGTGGATACGGCGGACTACCGTCTGTTCCGGGGCGTCTATGGTCGTCCGGCAGGCAGCAGTGCGCTGGCAGCAGAGGTGGACTACAACGGCAATGGCCGGGTGGACTCCTCGGATCTGGCTACTTGGCGGCGCTACTACCGGGATTACCGGATCCAGAACCGCTAAGCTTCAGGGCGGCCCCCCGGGGCGGCGCCGTGCCGCCCCGTTTCCCCGCCCTTGCTCGCTGGGGGAAGGGGGCCAACCAGCTGTCTGAGCTGCTTACTCCCCGTCGGGGGTCAGCAGCATCACCGTTCCTTCACGGTAGCTGGCGCCGGATGTGTACAGGCGCACCCGCTGCGCGCCAAGGCGGCGGAACCCCGTAGCTGCAAGTATCTCCCCCATCGCCTGATCGTTCAGCGTCCGCCGATCCCCCCCCAGGGCGATTACCCCGTTGGAGTCGCTTTCCGTGTTCAGGACAACGCGGGCATTGTCGCTGCAGCGACGGCGAAGCGCTGTCATGAGTGCGGCGGGTTCTTCGATGTAAGGCAGCAGATCCAGAAGAAGAATCAGGTCGTAGCGATCTCCCTCATCGTCCAGGTACTGCCGCGCGTCGCGGCAAATCAGTTCGTCGTAGACCGCCTTCTGCGTCGCCTGGATCAGCATGGCCTGGGCCCGGTCCACGCCCACGAGGTGCTCGCAGTAGCTGCGAATCTGCAGCCCGGCGAGGCCTGTGCCACAGCCCAGGTCCAGGGCTCGCTGGTACCAGGCATCCTCGCCATCCATGGCCTCGAGCACTCCGGGGATGAGTGTGGGAAGCGTGTACTTCAGGTCCGCAACAGTGTTCTCGTAGTTCGGTGCCAGCGCATCAAAGGGGGCCGGCGCCGCGCTGGGCGGTGGGGGCGAGACGGGGGCCGGCGCAGAATTGACCTGCAGCAACTGCTGCCGGGCGATCTGATTGTCGGGGTCGATGGCGAGGGCGCTTTCGAAGGCCCCGATCGCCGCGTCGCGCTGCTCCATATCCAGGAGCACGGAGCCCAGAAGCACATGGCTCTTGACGTTCAGGGGTTGGAGCTTGATGGCGCGCTGCAGTGCTTCCACCGCATCGTCGTTGCGTCCGGTCTTGCGCAGGGTTTGCGCCAGGTTGCGATAGATGTCGCCATCGGCGCGGCCGCGACGCACGATGTGCTGGTAGTAGGCGAGGGCTTCGTCGTAGCGCTCCAGGCGAGCGAACACCGAGGCGATGTTGTTCAGCGCTTCGTCGAATTCCGGTTCCAGGGCGATGGCCTTGCCGTAGGGCTCCAGCGCGTCTTCGAGGCGGCCCATTTCCGTGAGCACAAAGCCCAGCAGGTTCAACAGCGCGGGTTGCTCCGGATAATCGCGACACAGGCGGCGTACCTGGCCGAGCGCCGCCTCATGTCGGGATTGGGCACACAGATGCAGCACCTCGTCGAAATCCGCGCGACTCAGGGTGGTGGTGCCGCGGCGGCGCAGGGCCTTGAGCCCCTTCTTGGCCTGCTTGTTTCCGGGGAAGCGGCGCAGCACTGCGGTGAAAAGCCCGTGTGCTTCCTGATCCCGACCCTGGCGAGCATACTCCTCGGCCTTGCTCAGTGCCTCCCGGATGCTCATCTGCGCGCTCATGGCGTAGGGACCCCCTGCGAAATGAGAAAGCAGTCTAACCCATGGTGCCCCGAAGGGCAGGGGAGGGCTCAGCTTTGGTACAGCGGCGCCAGCTCCCGCTTGCTGCCTGCACCGGGGATCTCGCGCACCAGACGGGGTACGAGATAGCCCGCTCGCAGGTCCGCCAGCCGTCCGACGATGCGGCGGGCCGATGTGTCGTCCACCGCGAAATGGGCTGCGCCGGCGACGGGATCGAGCATGTGCAGGTAGTACGGCAGGGTGCCGGCGGAGAAGAGTCGGTCACTGAGGCGGGCGAGCACCTGGGCGTCGTCGTTCACGCCGGCGAGCAGTACGGACTGGTTGAGCAGCGTGACGCCCGCATCCCGCAGGCGCTGCAGCGCGTCGTGGGTGGGGTCATCGATCTCGGCATCGTGGTTGGCGTGCACCACCATTACCACGCGTCCCGAGAGGGCGGTAAGCAATCCGTCGGTCACGCGGTCGGGGATTGCGATGGGCAGGCGGGTGTGGATGCGCAGCGTAACCCCGTCCCGGGCCGCGGTGCGTTCCGCGATGGCCCCCAGTTGCCGGTCGGACAGCAGCAGGGGGTCCCCGCCGCTGAGCAGCACTTCCCGCAGATCAGCTTCGAGCAGCAGGCGGTCCAGGTCGTCCAGGCGTTCTTTGCTCGAGCGCGCGTCGTCGCCGTAGGGGTAATGGCGCCGGAAGCAGTAACGGCAGTTGATGGCGCACTGGCCCGTGACCACCATGAGCGCTCGTCCTTGATACTTGCGAAGAATGCCAGCCTCATCGCGAAAGCTCTGCACCTCGCCAACGGGGTCGTGGCTGTAGCCCTCGGATTCTGTGGTTTCCGCGGGGGCGGCAAGCACCTGGCGCAGCAGCGGATCGTCGGGGTCCCCGGGGCGCATGCGCGCCGCGAAGGCGTGGGGGATCAGCAGCGGGAACTGGTTCCTCGCCTCTTCGGAAAAGGGGAGCTCCTGTTCCGTCAGCTGCAGCACCGCCGCCAGTTCTCCGCGGCTGCGGATGGCATCCTGGAGCTGCTGCTGCCAGCTGGCGCCGCTGTGCAGGGGTATGAGCTGGGGATTGCTCATGCCAGCCGATCCCGCAGGGCGAAGTAGAGCATGCCCGCCACCAGGCCCGGCCAGCGCAGCAGCGTACCGCCGGGGAATTTCGGCGAGGGCACCGTTGCCATGACGTCGAAGCGCTCCGCCGTGCCCGCCACCGCCTCACTCAGGAGCTGCCCCGCCAGCGTGGCGATGGGGACGCCGTGGCCGGAAAAACCGTGACCGTAGAACACCCGGGGCGACAGGCTTCCCAGCGCTGGCATGCGGTTGAGGGTGATCGCCAGCGTCCCGCCCCAGCCGTAGGCGATGTGCGTGTCTGCGAGCTCGGGATAGATGCGCAGCATGTACTTGCGCACGAAGCCCTTGATGTCGTCGGGGAAGCGGGAGGTGTAGGACTCGCCGCCACCAAAGAGCAGGCGGCGATCCGCCGAGAGCTTCCAGTAGTTGATCACAAACCGCGAGTCCGACATGGAGCAGTTGTCCCGAATCAGTCGCCGTGCGAGGTCCTCGTCCAGGGGTTCGGTAGCGAGCATGTAGTTGTTGATGGGCATGATCTGTCCCGCCACGCGCTTCTCGAGCTTGCCCAGGTAGCCGTTGCAGGCGAGTACCAGGTGATCGCAGTTCACCCGTCCATGCTCGGTGTAAACGCTGACTCCGTCAGCCTCCTCGTAGCGGAGCACGCGGCTGTTTTCGTGGATCAGGGCGCCGGACTCCGTCGCTGCCCGGGCGAGACCCAGGCAGTAGTTGAGGGGGTGCAGGTGGCGCGCCCCGAGGTCCAGGGTGCCGCCGTGCATGCCCCGGGCCGAACTCATCTCGGCCAGCTCGCCGGCGTCGACGTAGCGGATGGGGTCGTAGTCGTAGTGATTCCGCAGGTGTTCGACCTCCTCCCGCAGTTCCGTCGCCGCGCTGGTGCGGTGCGCGACGTGGAGGTTGCCCGTGGCCAGGTCGCAGTCGATGGCGAACTCGTCGATGAGATCGCAGACGAGCTTCACCGCATCCAGCCCCAGGTCCCACAGCTGCCGGGCGTGTTCCCGGCCCACCAGCTGCTCCAGGGTGTGCTGGTCCGCACGCTGCCCCGTGCCCACGTGGCCGCCATTGCGCCCCGATGCGCCCCAGCCCACGGAATGGGCCTCGAGCACCCGCACGTCGTAGCCGCGGCGGCGCAGGTGGATCGCCGTGGACAGCCCCGTGTAGCCCCCGCCGATCACGCAGACGTCACAGCGTGTCTCCCCGGTCAGTGCGGAAAACGGTGGCAGGGGATTGGCGGTGGCCGTGTAGTAGGAGTCGGCGGCGGCGCTCTGGTTCATGGCGTGGCAGGTCTGGATGGAAACGAAGGGCATGGTAGTACAGGGGCCGGGGGGGAGGACAGCGTGGCTACCCCGGATATGTTAACCGGGAGCATTGGCAGACCCCGCGTGCTGCTGCGATACTCGTCAGACCTCGAGAAGGAATTACCCATGGTCTCCAAGAGCTCCATTGCCGACTGGCTTCGGCAGCATCAGGTGTCCGAGGTGGAATGCCTGGTACCGGATCTGACGGGCAACGCCCGCGGCAAGTTCATACCTGCACACCAGTTTATCTCCCACGAGGAGCCTCGCTTGCCCGAGAGCATCCTCGTGCAGACCGTCACGGGGGAGTACAGCGACGCGCACTGGGATTTTGTCGAGCCCACGGACACGGACATGATCCTGCAGCCCGACGAATCCACGATGCGCATGGTGCCCTGGGCCCGGGAGCCCACCGCCCAGATCATCCACGACTGCTACCGCCAGGACGGTAGCCTGCACCCCCTGGCGAGCCGCTCCGTGCTGCGCAACGTGCTCGACGCCTACACGCGCAAAGGGCTGCAGCCGGTGATTGCGCCGGAGATGGAGTTCTACCTCGTGGCGCGCAACACCGATGCGGATTCGGAGCTTGTGCCACCGATCGGTCGCAGTGGCCGCCGCGAGACCGCGCGCCTGTCCTACAGCATCGATGCCGTCGCCGAGTTCGAGGACTTCGTGGAGGACATGTACGACTACGCCGACGCCCAGGAACTGGATGTGGACACGCTTATCCACGAAAACGGCGCCGCGCAGATGGAGATCAACTTTCGTCACGGTGACCCCCTGTCCCTCGCGGACCAGGTCTTCGTGTTCAAGCGCACGGTGCGCGAGACCGCGCTCAAGTACGGCATGTATGCGACCTTCATGGCCAAGCCGATGATGGGGGAGCCCGGGAGTGCCATGCATATTCACCAGAGCGTGCTGGACAGCAATGGCCGCAATATCTTCGTCACGGAAGCGGGCGAACTGTCGGACGCGTTCATGAGCTACATCGCGGGACTGCAGAGCTACACCGGCGAACTCATCAGCCTCTATGCGCCCAACGTCAATTCCTATCGCCGTCTGGTGCCGGAGATGTCCGCCCCCATCAATCTCAACTGGGGGCTCGACAATCGGACCGTGGCCTTCCGTGTTCCCCGGAGCAACGCGGAAGCCACGCGCGTCGAAAACCGCTTCCCCGGAGCGGACGCCAACCCCTACCTTGCCATCGCCGCCTCCCTGGCCAGCGGCCTGGTGGGCATGGAGGCGGGGCTGCAACCGACGAAACCGCACCAGGGCACCGCGAACGAAGATGCGGTGGAGATTGCCCGCTCCCTGGAAGAGGGACTGCGCAAACTGCGCAGCACGCCCGCGCTCTGTGAGTTGTTCGGAGACCTGTTCCTGCGCGCCTACGAGGCGGTGAAGCTGGACGAGTTCGAAGAGTTCAACCGCGTTATCAGCTCCTGGGAGCGTGAACACTTGCTGCTGCAGGTCTGAGGGCATGAGTCCCATAATTGGCCACGGCCGGCGCCGACAGCTGTTCACCGCGGTCAAATACCTGACCTTCAGCCTGCTGCTGACCAACGTTTTCCTGTTCCTGCAGGAGGAGCTCGCGTCCCTGGAGCACACCTTCGTCTCGGGCATGACCGTGGCGGACTTTGTGCAGGTGTTCGCATCGACCATCGATACGGCTGCCTGGGTGGTGCTGCTGCTGCTGTTTGAGCTCGAAACGTCGATCCTCGATGACGAACGCATCACGGGGTGGACCAAGCGGGCGATTCACGGAACCCGGCTGCTCTGCGGCGCCGCCATCGTGTGGGCATTCAGGGGCTATTGCTCCGAGCTGGTCACGCTGTACCGCGTGGAGCTGCTCCAGGCCTTTGACGCCTGCGGGGCCAGCGGCGCCTGGTCCGTGCTCGAGGCGATGGATGAGTACGTGCCGCTGGACGGCAGCAACTGCAGCGTCCTCGGGGGCGAGCTACTGCGCCTGCAGGGCTTCAGTATTCTCGCGCCACCGGATGTGCTGCAGGACGTGCGTTACCTGGCCTGGACGGATGTGCTTAACGCCGGGGCCTGGATTCTGGTTGTGGTGGTGCTCGAGGTCGAAGTGCGCCTGCAGCTCCAGGGGCGGCTGACGGACGCCATCGTCAGTGGCACGCGCTATCTCAAATACGCGCTGTACTCGATGCTTTTCGCCGCCGCGGCCTACTGGGGCTATGCCGGTGATTTCCTCGATTTCTGGGACGCGAGTCTGTGGCTGTTCGCCTTCATCTTCATCGAGATGAATGTATTCGACTGGCAGCAGGAGACCAGCGCGGAAGCACAGCCAGCGCCAGCCTGAGCGCAGCTACCCGCAGTGGGGGGACGGTAACCGGAATCAGCGCTACGCGCCGCCTCAGTAGTCGTCGAACTCCAGGTCGTAGTCACCCAGCTCTTCGCGCAAGCGAAGTTCCTCGATCCGTCTTTCGGCGCGGCGGCGTTTTTCGGCCAGGCGCTGTTTCTCTGAAGACAAGGTGCTCAGGCCTTCATAGGCCTCTTCCGAGAACTCACCGAGTACGGGCTCGAACAGATCATCGCTGTCTGCTGCGGACTCTTGATTGCGATCTCCCACCAATCACCTCCTGATGATCAAGGGCCATCCACGCCGCCAATATCCGGCAGCTTCCGAAGCCAGTCAATGCATCGGGGCCCCGGATTACCATGAAAAAATTCGATTGATTTGCTGCCCGATCCCTAAAAAGTTGACGGGTAAACCCGGCTTTCATCCCTGAATTCACGCTGCGCTTCCCTGCGCCCGGCATCGCCGGCGTGACCGGGTGTCCCGTCGTGCATGTCCGGTCCATGCACCTGGGGGTAGTTGCAACAGGTGTGCCAGCCCTCGACGTCGGGCAAACGGGGCCGAAAACGTCGCTTTCTGGCGCCTGGGGATGCATTGGTGCTGCCGGGAGTCGGGGGTGTCGGGACTCCGGGGAGGATTGGACGCGGCCGGTGTCCGGGACCGTACGCGTCCGCTCAGGCGTGCAGAGCCTGGACGATGAGCAGGGCGACGGCATCCGCACTACCACTTACCGCATCGACGCGATGGGTGGCGTAGTGCTCGTAGAGGGGGGTCCGTTCATTGTAGATGTCTTCGAAGGTCTGCCCCTTGTCGCTGGCGATGCCGCGCTCGGGGTTGGCGGCAACGCGACTCTGCAGGGTCTGCACGTCAGCGCTGAGATAGACCACGGGCCCCGCCGCCAGCAGGCGCTGCATGATCGCATCGCTGTACACAACGCTGCCCCCCGTCGCGACGACGCGGCGCTCCAGGGGAACCTCCAGCAGTACCTCTTCCTCGATTTCCCGCAGGCGCATATGGCCCTGGCCGTTGATGATCTGCTGCAGTGTCAGCCCCTCGCGGGACTGGATGGCGAGGTCCGTATCGGCGAATTCCAGCCCGATGAGCTTGGCGAGAATGACACCCACGGTGCTCTTGCCCACCCCGGGCATGCCGATAAGACTGATGGTGTGGAAATGGGTTCGTGCTGCGCTCATGGATCGTTTCCGGATCAGGGGGCGCCCATTATCCCGCGTTGTCCCTGTCCTTCAAAGGAGCTAGTTGGCCCAGTCCCGCTTGGCCCGAAACTGCTGGGACAGGTACTCCATCTGGTCCGCGAGGACGCGTTCCTTGGCGAGGTAGTGCCACTCGTAGGTGTTGGGCCTGAACGGCACCGCGAGCAGGGGCATGCCCGCCTCCTCCGGTGTCTTGCTGTCCTTCAGCCAGTTGCAGCGTTTGCACGCGGCCACCACGTTTTCCCAGCGGTCCGTGCCGCCGCGGGACACGGGCATCACATGGTCCCGGGTCAGCTCGGAACGGGAGTGCTGGGTGCCGCAGTAGAGGCAGCGGTGATCGTCGCGGCGGAACAGGGTGCGGTTGCAAAGGGGAGGGGTGAAGCCCTGGATAATACGGCCCTGCAGCGCGATGATTGGCTGCAGGTCGATGCGTGAGCGGCGCCCCGAGAGACGCTGGATTCCACCGAAAACGGGGGCAAGGGTCTCCCCGATGCCGTACACCACATCGCCTCGCGCGTAGGCCGACACGGCTTCGTGCAATGTCAGCCACCCTCGCGGTTGTCCCGCGAGATCGAGCTTCAGGATCGCCTGCATGCGTTCCCACTCGTCAGGGGTTTGCCTAACGCTACTGGAATAGTCCGGTCCAGACAATCCCCGCCGAGCCCCAACCGGGAAATGTCACGATCCTGTCATGCGCTCTTCTTTGGGTTTTGAGCTTTCATCCTTTTGCCAGACCAGCGCCATCAGATGACCGACGCTGCCCAGGGAGTCGAGATCCTCGGGTTTTTCGATGACCCGCAGACGCTGCTTGTCTCCCAGAGTGAAGAGCGGCACCAGGCCCACATTGTTCTCCCTCCGGTAGTCCTCGAGGCTGAAGTCTTCGGACAGGCGAATCGTCTTGATCTTGGCGCCGCCGGCGATCAGGCTGGCGAGCTTCTCCAGGCTCACATCCGAGCCGAACATGCGTGGCGGCGCATACTCGTCGTTGATGCGTTCGCGCTCGTACTTCGGGCGGTCCTCGCTGTTGCGCAGGCTGAAGACGCGCTGGGGGCCGAATTCGCTGCGGTACTTCATGCACGCCAGCGTATTCCAGCGGGAGCGACGACTCATGGCCAGGAGGCGCCCGATACCCGACAGCTCCAGATACTGGTCGGCGTGGGCTGACAGGGGGTCGCCGTAATAGACCTCCAGGCCATCCATGCGCGCGGCGCGGATTTCATCGTAGGAGGTGTCTGCGAGCTTCACGCGGAAGCCCTGGTCCCGCAGGGCGCGACCGACGGCGCGGGCCACGGGATTGGCGCCGAGGAACAGCAGGCCGTTGGGCTCCGCTTCCGCCAGGCCCAGGGCGCGGGTCATGGGTCGGGCGGTAAAGCTCTGGAGCAGCACCGTGGCGATGATCACCAGGAACGTGAGCGCCACCAGCACGGATGCGCCCTCGTGACCCGCATCTTCGAGGCGCAGGGCGAAGAGGGAGGATACGGCCGCGGCCACGATACCCCGGGGCGCAACCCAGGCGATGAGCGCCTTCTGCTGCCAGCTGTAATCCGTGCCCAGGGTCGATAGCCAGACCACGACGGGACGGGCCAGGAGCACGACGAGGATGACGATGACGCCCTGCCAGCCCGTGTCGATGATGTTGCTGGGGTCGACGCGGGCGCCGAGCACCACAAACAGCACCGAGATGATCAGTACCGAGAGGCTTTCCTTGAAGCTGAGGATTTCGTTGACGGACACGTCGCGCATATTGCCGATCCAGATGCCCATGATGGTGACCGCCAGCAGGCCGGATTCGTGGGCGATGGCGTCGCTGCCCGCAAAAACCATGACCACCCAGGCGAGGGTGAGCACGTTCAGCAGATACTCCGGCACCCAGTGGCGCTTGAGCACCAGGCCCAGGCTCCAGGCTCCCGCCAGGCCCATGACGCTGCCGGCGATGACACTCTCGCCAAACAGCAGCAGCGAGTTCTGGCCGGTCAGCAGGTACTGGAACACCAGCACGGCGAGGAGGGCGCCGACGGGGTCGATGAGGATGCCTTCCCAGCGCAGCACCTGGCTCACGCCGTTGTCGGCGCGCATGGTGCGCAGCAGGGGATTGATCACCGTTGGGCCCGTGACCACCACCAGCGCGGCGAAGAGCATGGATATGTCCCCCGCGAGGCCCGCGATGAAGTGGCAGCCTGCGGCGATGAGCAGCCAGTTCAGCAGCGCGCCCCAGCTGACCAGATGGGTGACGGCGCGTCCGTGGCTGCCCAGGTCCTGGAACTTGAGCGTCATGCCGCCTTCGAACAGCACCAGGGCAACCCCCAGGGACACCATGGGAAAGAGGATCGGGCCAAACATCTCGTCGGGGTTGAGCAGGCCGGTGACGGGGCCGGCGAGAATCCCCAGGATCAGCAGGGGAAGAATGGAGGGCAGGCGCAGGCGCCAGGAAAGCCATTGGGCGCCGACGCCGAGCACCAG
>CAXBBA010000024.1:0-11256 GCA_963973805.1 uncultured Halieaceae bacterium
GCGGGACGCCCTCCAGGAGCGGCAGGTCGTTACGCACGGCATCGTAGGTGGACCATCGGGGGGTTGGGATCTCGAGCACGCGGGCATAGTAGAAGGCGATGGACTGCGGGTCATAGTCCTCGTCCGTCCAGCTGCCCATAAGCGACGGTGCCCCGATCTCATTGGTGAACATCGCAGTGGCGAGATCGACAGTATTGCCGACCGGAGACAACTTGCCGGTGTCTGCGTCGATTTCCCGGTCACTCGCCCAGACAACATCGATGATCCTCTCGTTTGCGTCACCATTCTTGTCGATCCAGCCCTTCACGATCTGGATTCGGTCAAGATTGGCGCCCATCGGGTCCTTGTCTGCGTAGACAGTAAAAGTCGGCGCCGTACCCAGGGGCGGCAGGTTGCCACCCATTGGGGTGCCGAGCAGGTAGCCTTCCTCGGCCATCGCTACCGGATCCGTAAATTCAGAGAGCCCCACACCACCGAACATGCGGATCTTGATGCGGGGGCCGGAGGTTGCGAAGGTCTCGCGCCGTTTCATCGCATCCCAGATCGCTGCACGGGTGTTCTCGGTTGCCCAGACACCGGCAAGGGAGCCGATCGAGAGGTCCTTGCCGTCGATCCAGCCAGCCACGCTGCCGGTGCGGCGACGCCCAACGCTGCCATCTTCCGGGCCGTGCGCGCCGATAAAACTGTCCTCGGCCACAGCCGACATCATTCCGTTGTGGTTATCCGTACCACCGATGAAACCGTATTTGAACGGGTTCACTCCGAGCGCGAATTCGTAAGCAATACCTTCGATCAGTCCGCCACGCACGAAGTCGCGCTGGTGAAAGATGCGACCGGAATTTTTCTGGATTGAGTCCGCGTTCTCGAAGCCAGCGAACTCGTCGGCTGCCCAGAACTTTCGATGCACCTCGGAATTGCCCTTCACCTGCATCATCTCGATCAGCGGCTCGTAGGCTTGCCGGGTGCGGGCGTACCCTAGACTCAGGGACTCGCCAAAACTGTCCGTATCGGGAAACATCCGTCCCTTGGAGGCATTGGAATTGTGCGGAATGGCCAGCAGGCGCCGACCCTCCGCCTCTTGCAACTTCATCCAGGCCCAGAGGTTTTCCTCCTCATTGATGTCGATATAACTCGGCACGCTGGCGGGTACGTTGGCGTCTCTGAAGATCACATTGCGATGCAGGTTTGCGCCGTCGGGCGCGGCGGACCATTCAAAGCCGATCAGTGCGGTAAAGGTACCCGGCTCATTTGCCTCCTCGGCGGCGTCGACGATTGCCTGCCAGGCTGACCTGGCCGTCTCCGGGCCGGCAAAGAATGGCGGATGTCGCGGCGTGGACGAGCGGTTCGAAGAAACGACATACTTGATGAACCATTCCTGCTTTTCCTTGAGGCTTTTCAGCCCGCGCAGCGCTACGAGATCCTCGTTGTCATGCCCGGGGGCGCCCTCGAACATCGTCGAGTACATTTCTCCCAGGTACTCCGCATGATCTGTCACCGCGGCGAAGTCGAGCGGCCGCTTGTGCTGTGCGGTAGTGCCGTCGGGCAGCGTCACGGGCTCACCCCGCGCATAGGCGAGGCTGTCCGCCGGCATCAGTCGCGTACCACCGATGTAGGCGTCGAGCGAAAAGGCCGTGTGCAGGTGTGTCTCGCCGAAATAGGCGTTGCGTAACGGATTGGGATCGGCTGCGACAAACGTCGCTGTGACCCAGAGCGCCGTCGAGAGCAGTAGCCGCTTCATTATTTGATGCTCACTCTGTAAATTGGGCAGGCTTGGCCAAAAGGTGCGGGTTGGCGCTGCATCAGCAGAACACACCCTGAGAGACATCGCATCGACCACAAGAGGACCAGACAGAATGTTCAGGACATCGGCTCTACTTTGCGTGCTTACCTTACCACTGGCCGCATGGGGCGAACAGGTGACCCCTTTCGACGGCTCAGCTCAGCTTGCGGAGAACTTCGAAGCGGCGATCCCCCGGCCGGAGCAGGACCGCCTGGCCCGGGACAAGCTCAGCGCCCTGCGGAAAAGATCCGGAAAGCCGCCGAACATTCTCTGGCTGGTGGTAGACGATATGGGCTTCGGCGATGCGGGTGCCTATGGCGGTGGGGCCGTGGCCGGAGCATCGACACCGAACATCGACCGGCTGGCGGCGGAAGGTCTCAAACTAACATCAGCCTACGCGCAGCAGACCTGTACGCCGACCCGCTCAGCGATTCTCACCGGCCGATTGCCCGTGCGCACCGGCCTGATCAGACCGATCCTCGCCGGTGATCGCATCACCGTAAACCCCTGGGCCGACGAAACCAGCCTGCCAAGCCTGCTGAGTGAGGCCGGGTACTACACAGTGCTCACCGGTAAGTGGCATGTCGGCGAGTCAGAGGGCATGCGCCCCCACGATATTGGCTTCGATGAGTATTACGGCTACTACCCGGCGCAAAAGGAGATTTCCCAGCGCTTTGATGCACGCCGATTCCCGGGACTGGTGCTGAATCCAGAGCGCCTCGCAGCCTTCGAGGCCGTGGGACCGACGGATTTCCTGACCCATGGATTCAAGGGCGGCAGGACTGAAGAATTGAGTCAGATCACGTCGATCGACGCAATGAGCAAAGCCGATCAGGTACTGACTGATTTTACGATCAAGCGGATTCGGGAACTCGCGGAGGGAGGCCAGCCATTCTTCCTCGAACACGCCTTCATGAAAGTTCACGCCGATAACTTCGCCCACCCGGATTTCGCGGGCAAAAGCGAGGCAAAGTATCCGTACAAAGACGGGCTCAGGGAAGTGGACGCCCATGTGGGCGCCATCGTGGGCGCTCTACGCGATGCCGGCGCTCTTGAAAACACACTCGTCTTCTTCACGTCTGACAACGGGCCGCAGATGGACGCATGGCCCGATGCTGGGTATACACCGTTTCGCGGCGCCAAGGGTACAACCTGGGAAGGGGGCGTCCGTGTACCCGGCATCGCCTACTGGCCCGGCATGGTTGCGCCCGGCCGCTCCAGTGACGGCCTGTTCGACCTGATGGACCTCTTCGGGATTGCCCTCAACCTGGCTGGCATTTCTAACGACAGCCTACCCGGGGAGAAATACTATGACTTCATCGATCAGACGTCTTTTTTGCTCGCAGAGGATGGGCAGTCGAAACGGGAAGCCGTCTACTTCTGGTGGGGCTCCGAGTTGATGGCGACACGCATGAAGGAATACAAGGTCCATACAAAGGTGGTCCTGGCTCAGGCACCACACATGCATATCGACCTGGCGACTGTTCACGACGTTGGACTGGCGCCGTGGTTCTTTAACCTCTATCTCGATCCGAAGGAGGAGATGACCGTCGGCCACCGCCGAGATCCGTGGATGGCTACCGTGATCGCGAAGCACAAGACGCACGCTGCGACTTTCCGAAAGTACCCACCGAAGAACATCGGACTCTAGCGCGGGCTTCCCCATCTGAACCAGAGAGAGTAAAGACCATGGCTCGATACAGAAATGCACTACCGCAGTTAGCCGGAGGAGTATTCCTGAACGATGCCGGCCTGGAAACCGATGTCATCTTCAACAGGGGAGTTCCCATTCCCGAGTTCGCGGCGCACACCCTCCTTTCTGACCCGGTTGGCCGCGAGGTACTCGCAACCTATTACCGAGAAATGCTGACTCTCGCGAAATCCCGCGGTGCGGGCTTTATTCTGGACTGTCCAACCTGGAAAGCACACATGCACTGGGCGGAAGACCTGGCGGTCGGCGAACAGGACCTTCGACAAGCCAACCTCAACGCCGTCGCGTTCGCAGCCGAACTGCGCAATGAGTTTTCTTCGAACGCCCAACCGATTGTGATCAATGCGCTCATAGGTCCAAGAGGAGACGCATACGCACCAGACGTACACGTTACCGCGACTGAGGCTGAGCAATATCACGCACAGCAGATAGCCTGGCTCGCCGAAACAGAAGTGGACATGGTCACGGCGCTCACCTTTACGCAGGCCGATGAGGCAATGGGTGCGGTGCGCGCTGCACAAGCCGCGAAACTTCCGATTGTCGTTTCATTCACGGTGGAGACCGACGGCAAGCTACCGTCTGGAGAGGCACTTGGCGCAGCTATAGAACGCGTCGATGCTCACACCGACAGTGCGCCTGCCTACTACATGCTCAACTGCGCTCACCCCGACCACTTCGCGGGCGTCATCGATGATGCAGCGTGGACTCAACGCATTCATGGACTCCGCTGCAACGCATCCCGGTTGAGCCACGCAGAATTGGACGAGTGTGAGATTCTCGACGATGGTAATCCCAGGGAGCTGGCTCAGCAGTATGGCGACTTAAAGTCTCGCATGCCCTGGCTGAATGTTTTCGGTGGGTGCTGCGGGAGCGACATTCGCCACGTAACCGAGATAGCCAAAGTAGTGATTGCCTGAATCGAATTCCCGACACCGGAAGCAATTGAAGTATTCGTCGGGATATCGACAACACTCCCCACGGCGAACCGTTTTGACAACCATTTCTCTACGACCACCGACGTTCCGCGCTCCCAATGAAGAGCCGAATCATCTCAGCCAGTTAGAAACCCGTTCCACATATTCAACCGGCAAAATGTGATCGGCAGGAAAAGAATCAATCTGCTTTTCCTGGCTTGTAATGGCCTCAAACACCTTCTGATTTTGTTCGGGTGTGGCCACATCATCAGACTCACCATAAATCATCAGAACCCTGGCCTGATCAATCAGTGAAACCAGATTTAACGGAGACGCCCGGGCAATTTTATTGTCGATAAACGGAGGCACTATCGATACGACCTGCCTGATCCGGTCATCCACGGCACCGAGAATCAGACTGATCTGCCCCCCCATGCTGTAGCCGGCAACACTGATATCATTGGCATCCAGCTCCGATTGGTCTTCAACCCAGTCCAACAGCGTGCGATTATCAATAACAGTATTGATTATCATGTCTTGATAGTCTGATTTATCGCCGAAAAAATGCATGTCGTTCCAGATACTGCGCAGTGGCTTTTCAGGCACTTTTCGCTTGCCGTGATAACGCGCGTCAATGGCCAGCACCGCATAGCCTTTCCGCAATGCCTGCCCGGTAATTTTATCCACGTTAGTGATGGTCGGACGCCCCTTGACGGCATCATTAAACCAGCGCGGATAGCTGCGTCCCATGGCGTGCACACCGACTAGCACTTTGTATGGCGGGGCACCAATATCGGGCAGGGTCAGCTGTCCGTAAACGGTTTCGCCATCAAATCCACTGAACGTAAATTCACGAGACCGATTGGTAGATGAAACCACTTGGAAGTCGCTGTAGCCCCTTTGATAATCATAGGCCGCGAGTATCTGGCTCTGTGAAAACTCTTCCTGGGGCAGGCGAGCAATAGTGACGTAATAGACAAGCCCGACCACGGCAATAATGCCCACAGCTGCGCCAGTCCATTTCAGAAATTTATTCATCAGGGTCAATTCAGTTGTTTAGGGACGTCCTGGCACCTTAAGCTCTCCTGGCCCAAAAACCATGTGATATCGGTTCAAACACTGGAAATTTGCGATGAACCAACAAAAAGCCCACCGAAGTGGGCTAGTGCATTGCCAGATCTATCCAGGCTTACTTTTGGCGCTTCCACCCCAGGCCGGCCAGGCCGAGACCCAGTAGAGCGAGGGTGGCAGGAGCTGGAACTGGAACCGACTCAGTTGCTCTAACGTCAATCAGAACCCGACCCACACCAGATAAGTTTTCCGTCGATACTCCGATCGACGACGGATCAACAGACCGTAGATCGCCTTGCATTAAGAGTCGGCTCAGGGTGACGCTACTGCCGAGGATGCTGGACGAGTAAGGGCTGTCCCCATAAGAATTGATGGAGTTCGCTCCACGCGAGCCTAGTACCCCAATAATATCGCCACTCTTGATATCGATGCTTGTCGCTAACAGTCCGGCACCCGCGTTATCACGAGAAAGGAAGAGCGTATCAAAATCAGTCGTGGACGATGGAAACAACGCCGGCGCAGTATTAAATAAGAGGAGAGCAACATCGAAGTTGTCTGTGCTCGCGTCAGTGGCTACGCCCAGGCCGACCACAGTAAAGTCAGTTGGCGCAACAAAAAAGTATCCGCGGGTAAGGCCCGTGAATACGGTGGTTTCCGGCCCTACATCAATGATCGCAGCGCTGACCGACTGCGCCATGAACATCGAGAGAACGAGTACAGCCGAGAGCTTTAGTTTGCGTATCATCATCTGAATTAATCTCCAATCACCTGAATGCAATCTTGACGGCCTGTTTAAAGCACTTTTCGTGCCACCCCAGAAAACACGTGCCTTTCAGTCGACTTGGGCGATGTTTTTACACGGAACTGTAAAGATTGCTGACACTAATGGCGGTGATACAAGAGGGCCCCAACGCACGGTAATATACAACTCACAGCCACCGCGGCCTCGAGCCACTACGATTTCAATTCTCAGCGCCCTTTCCGAGCCAGAAAGGTCCTACGGCCATGCATCACCGTCTGCAGCACCTCAACCTCTGAAATCCTCGTGGGATCAATATCCAGAAGGTTCTCGGACAGCACCTCAGGAATGGGGGCATTTGACCTGAACACCTTCCTCGCGGCGGCCGCCATACGGTTCTCGAGCTTCATCGGGTTCGACTCCATCGCGCAGGCGGGCGGAGAAGCACGAAACCCCGGGCTGGCACCCGATCTGCGTATATCGCGGGTTATCACGGGACTCTGGCAGATTGCCGATATGGAGCGTGATGGCCGCTCTGTCGATCTGGACAGTGCGGCACGGAGCATGCAGGCCTATATCGATGCGGGGCTCACGACCTTCGACATGGCGGACCACTACGGCTCCTCCGAAGAGAGCGCGGGGCGCTTCAGCAAGAGTGGCGCGGCAGGTGACAACCTGCAGTTACTGACCAAGTGGGTCCCCCAGCCCGGAGGCGCGGACCGCGCCACGGTCAGGGCCGCCGTGCAGCGCGCCCTGGATCGCCTGCAGGCCGACAAGTTGCAGCTGCTGCAGTACCACGCCTGGAACTATGCGGACCCCAGCTACCTCGATGACCTGGCCTACCTGAAAGAACTGCAGGAGGAGGGACTCATCGCCCACCTGGGCCTTACCAACTTCGATACCGCGCACCTGCGCGTCGTTCTCGAATCCGGCATCGACATTGTGTCCAACCAGGTGTGCTTTTCGCTTCTGGATCAGCGCGCGGCGGGCGATATGCTTGCGCTGTGCGCCGAGCGCAACGTCAAACTGCTGGCCTTCGGCACCCTCGCCGGTGGCTTTCTTTCGGAGCGCTGGCTGCGCTGCGAAGAGCCCGATGACGCGACGCTGACCACCTGGTCCCAGATGAAATACAAGCGCTATATCGACGAAGCAGGGGGCTGGGCAAAGTTCCAGGCCCTGCTCGAGGCTCTGGCCGACGTTGGCGAGCAGCACGGCGTGACCGTCGCCAATGTCGCCAGCCGCTTTATTCTCGAACAACCGGCGGTGGGTGCGGTGATCATCGGCGCCCGCCTGGGCCAGAGCGAGCACATCGACTCCCTCCCCGCTCCCTACCCCTGCAAGACGGGCAGCGATGGGCAGACTCTGGCCCTGAGCGGCACGATCTGGGAAGACCTGGCAGGCTTCTCGCGTGCCGTGCGCAAGGGAGACACCATCTACGTCTCGGGCACCACGGCAACGCACAACGACCGGGTGATTGGGCATGGGGACCCGATCGCGCAGACGCATTACGTGATCGACAAGATCGAGGGCGCGCTGCAATCTCTGGGCGGCAGTATCGAGAACGTGGTGCGCACCCGGATCTTTGTTCGCGACATGGCGGACTGGGAGGCCGTGGCACGGGTCCACGGTCAGCGCTTTGCAGCTGTGCAGCCAGCAAACACGCTCGTACGCGCTGAGCTGGTGGGCGATGAGTATCTCGTGGAGATTGAAGCTCAGGCGGTGATAGCCCCCGCTGGAACGCCGTGATAATTGCAGGGAATATCAGCTGGCGGCGCCAAAAGCGTTCTGTTCTGGCACCGGAACGCTTTTGACTCCACAGCGAACAGGCTTCAGCCCTGCGAGTGAAGCCACTCAAGCGCAAGACTGCTCATGGCCTTCACGCCGTGGTTCAGGGCCTTGTCGTTCACATAGAAATACGGTGAGTGATTGGGCGCTCCATCCACCTTGCCCTCGGCAGCAACGCCCAGGCCGAAGAAGAGTGCCGGTATTTCATTCGCGAAGAACGAGAAGTCCTCTGCGCCCATAATCGGTTTGACGATCTGGGCGTTGCCGCCAGCCGCAGCGCGCTTCAACACCGGTGCCATTTGCGCCGTCAGGTCCACATCGTTGGCCGTCACGGGCACACCGTCGGGGATGGTCACCTCGGCGGTTGCGCCAAAACTTTCGGCGGTCAGTCTCACCGTTCGCTCAATGCGTTCGTGCACATCAGCTCGCATCGCCATGTCCAGCGTTCGTATCGTGCCTGTCATGACGACTTCTTCGGGAATGATGTTGTTGCGATTCCCGCCACTAATGGACCCGACGCTGACCACGGCAGGCGCATTCGAGATGTCGATCTGCCGGCTCACGATCGTCTGCAGGTTGTTGACAATCTGCGCCGACACCGCGATGGGGTCGACGCCTTTCCAGGGCATGGAGCCGTGGGTCTGCACACCTTTGACCGTCACATGGAAGGTGTCCGCTGCGGCCATAAAGCCCTCGGGCTTGTACATGATCATACCCGCGGGCGCAGGTAATACGTGGAGTCCGAATATTGCACCGGTATCGCGCAGAACACCGTCGGCCACCATCACGTCAGCGCCGCCTTCTGCTTCTTCTGCGGGCTGAAAAATAAACTTGATGGTGCCGGGTATCTGATCCCGCATACCGGCCAAAACCTCGGCGGCACCCAACAGAATCGCCATATGCGCATCGTGTCCGCAGGCATGCATGACGCCGGTTTCCTTGCCGCGCCAATCGGCGGTAACCGTCGAAGCGAATGGCAAACCGGTTTTCTCGGTTACCGGCAGGGCATCCATATCAGCTCTCAGGGCAACGGTGGGGCCGGGCATCGCCCCTTTCAGAATACCGATCACGCCCGTACCGGCGACGCCCGTCTGCACCTCGTCAAACCCAAGCGCGCTTAACTCCGCGGCGATCTTCTCGGCGGTCTTGAACTCCTGGTTGCTGAGCTCCGGATTGGCATGAAAATGGTGACGAAGTTCGATGACCCGGTCATTTACCTGCTGGGTTCGCTCGTCGACCAGCGGCTGCCAATCCGCAGCGCTCGCGGCAGAAGCAAGAAGCGATAACGAAAGAACCAGATGTTGTACCCGCATGATTTCTCCTCGATTGTCAGATAATTAGGGCGCTGTGTACGCCAGAGGGAATGTTGCACATCCGAATCAGGCCATTGACCAACAGGCAATCTACTTGCTGGCACCGCTCTCAATGTAGGCTTTAAGACTCGCCACTCTCTCATCGTAGAACGCGGTGGTTAAAGGCTTGAACCCAAGAATATCGCGCTCTTCATTGATACGCTGCAGGTTTCGCTGCCGCAGCGCTATAAACCGCGGATCATCGCCCAGCGCCTCAAAGGCGCGCAACAAAAATACTTCGATCGCAATCGGATGGCGCTTGGAAAAAGCCGCCTCCAAAAAACCCAGCGCCTTGGCGTTGTCGTCCATAAGGGCCCAGTACTCGGCCTCTTTCAGATCAAGGGCATCCGAGACATCTCCTCCGGCCCTGAATATATCCAGCTGAAAACGCAAGCGACGAAGGGCTTCAGCGAACACCGATTCGTTTCCGACAGATCGCATGGCCAGGGCCAACTCGACGTAGGGCGGAGGCTGCGAGTCCACCCCCGGACGCAGCAGGGCGGCGTAGCGCTCCAGACTGCCACCGTACTCTTTGGCAAAGTAGCTGGCCAGCTCCTGGTCTTGCTGTAGTTGGGACAAGACTGCGATGTAAACGGTATGGGCCCCGTAGAATTCGGGCTCATCTTTCACCGTCTGCCGTGCCATCTGTAACGCCTGGCCATAGCGCTGAAAAAGTACGTCTTCAACGGGACGCCACACAGGAAGAACCTCTGCCGAGCCCTGGTATTCGTCAACAACACCCAGCGCGGAGTACGCGTAGCGCAGACTCGCATTGTTGAGGCTATTGGCGGCGTCTTCGGGCAGGTTCTCGCGCAGCTTGATCGCGTCTGCGACCCGGTTGTCCAAGCTGGCGAGAACCCGCACGCGCATCAGCGCCTTCTCTGTTTCGTCATCCATCGCTGCAATAAAGCGCTCGGCGATCTGTCGGGCCTGTTCGCGCTCACCGATGATCAGGCAGTACTCGATTGCGTTGGACACCCCTGGCTTGTACAGCGGATCGATATCGACGAGTTCCTTGAGCTGCGCAGTGACGTCGCGCAGACGACCATCATTGGTGAGCGCCAGGGCCAGCCAGTTGCGCGCATCCAGGGAATTGGGATTCAGTTCTATGGCTCGGCGCAGGCTGGATATTGCAAAATCCGCCCGCCCCGAATCACTGTTCAACACTCCCTGCACGGCGTAGGCATCGGCGAGTTCGGGGTCCAGCAGCAGGGCCTGCTCCACGTCGCGCTCGGCACTGCGAATAGCCACGTCCGACGGCAAAAAACCGTAGGAGCCGGGTCGGTCTGACAACAGCGCATAGGCCTTGGCGCGCGAGGCATAGGCAGGCGCGTAATTCGGATCAATCTCGATGGCGGTATCAAGAAGCTCCAGCGCGCGCTCCATCTTCTCGGGGTTGCGCGTATAGATCAGGTCGCGCGCCTCCAGGAACAAGCCATAGGCGGTCACATCGGCGCGGTGCACCGGTGCCAGTTGTGTCGCGGCCTCTACACCCAGCAGGGATTTCATCGATACGAGGATCTGGCTCGCAATATCGTCCTGCACGGCAAAAATATCCGTGAGATCGCCATCGTAGGTTTCGGACCACAGATGAAAACCATCGCTGACCTGTATCAGCTGCGCCGTTACACGCACCTTGTCGCCCTGGGACCGAACGGAGCCCTCGAGAATATGCGCCACATCCAGCACGCGGCCGATTTCGCGCAGATCTTCGTTGCGGCCCTTGAAGGCAAAGGACGAGGTGCGTCCGGCGACCTTCATGCCATCGACTTTTGCCAGCACGTTGAGGAGCTCTTCGGAGATACCGTCGGCAAAATACTCCTGGTCGCCACCCGGTGACAGGTCGGCAAAGGGCAATACGGCAATCGAAGGCGCCGCATGCGCGTCGCTGACCAGGGGAGCTC
>CAXBBA010000025.1:0-11238 GCA_963973805.1 uncultured Halieaceae bacterium
TGGACAGCGAAGGCCCCGCCGCCCAGTCCCACCGCAACGGCGCCGGCATTCCCGGCACTCCCTTCAACGCCCCGCGGGACAGCCTGCAGTTCAGCAACGACGAGCCGGGCTACCAGGATGTCACCTACGACAACCTCAGCCTCACCTGGAACCAGAGCCTCGCCGGTGGCCAGCTCACCAACGTTTTCGGCTACCGCGACCAGTCCTCCGAGGCCATGAGCGACATCGATTCCCAGCCGGACTTCCTCTTCCACTCGCCGGGCTGGATCGACTACGAGCAGTGGAGCAACGAGCTGCGCTACCAGCGTCGCTTCGCTGACAGCCTGACGATGCTCGGCGGAATCTACCTGTTCGAGAGCGACCTGGCCTACCACGTGCGCGGCTCGTCGCGCTTCTCTCAGGACGGGGGTGGCCTGCAGGATGTGAGCACCGTGGCCGTGTTCCTGTCCGGGGACTACGAACTCAGCGAGCGCCTGACGCTGGGCGCGGGTCTGCGCTACTCCGAAGAGGAGAAAACCGCCCGCGTGGCATCCTTCGACGTCAACACCGCAACCAGTTGCAACATCGTGACCCACGGCGACTGCTTCTTCGATTTCGAGGATCGGGAACTGTTCACCAGCCTGGCTCCCAGTCTCAGCGTGAGCTACAGCCCGGATGACCACAGCCAGTGGTACGCCCGCTACACCCGCAGTTACCGCTCCGGCGGCTACAATCTGCGCAACTCCAACTCCGCGGAGCCCCCCGGCCCCGTCGATCAGGAGACCGTGGATGGCTTTGAAGCCGGCCTCAAGCGCCGCGAAGACAAATGGCAATTCGAGGGCGCGCTGTTCTACACCCGCGTGGGCGACATGCAGCGGGAAGTCAGCCTGCCCAGCGAGAGCGCCGGTATTCTGCAGCTGCTGCGCAATACGGCGGACGCCGACCTCTCCGGTGTGGAGGCCAGCGGCAGTTGGCAGGCCACCCCGGACCTGCGTCTGCACGGGGACCTGGCCTGGCTCCACGCGCGCTACCGCACCGTGCGCTACGACCTCAACGGCGATGGCGTGGTCGACAGCGCCGACAAGTCCCTGGACCTGCCCCGGGCGCCCCAGTGGACCGGCGGCCTCGGCGGCACCTATGCCCTGGCGCACCTGAGCCACGGCGAACTGGAGCTGCGCCTGAACTACGCCTACCGGGATGAGGTCGCCTATACGGACAACAATCTCGGCTTTATCCAGGAGCAGCATCTGCTGGATGCGGACCTGCGCCTGCGCAGCACGGTGGTGATTCCCAGTTGCCCGCCCTGTTCATCGGTGAGCCCCTCGGGGGCACCTTCTCGCCCCTGGCCCGGGGCCGGATCTATGGCGTGAGCCTGCGCTACCGACTGGGGGGATAAGCTCAGGCAGCGTCGACGCGGGCGAAGAAGCGCTCGATCGCGTCGACGGCCACGGGCTCGTCGAGCATGGGGGCATGACCCCGGTCGGGCACCTGCACCACCTCCAGGCCCGGCGATATCGTCTCCATCTTCTCGACGCAGTCCATGGCCAGCAGGTCCGAGATCGCCCCGCGCACCAGCAACATGGGGATCGTCGCCATCGCCTCGAAGAGCGGCCAGAGATCCGGGGGCACGGCATTCGAATCCTCTTCGAGCATGGGCTGGGCTATGGCCGGGTCGTAGGCCAGCACCGGCACGCCATCGACCTCCCGGTACAGGCCCCGGGTGAAGCGCAGCCACTCTGCATCGGTGTAGCGGGGGAAGGCGACTTCGTTGATCTCCCGGGTCTGGGCCACGGCGTCGTCCCAGCTGCGGATCTCCCGGGACCGGCCCACGTAGTTCTTGATGCGATCCAGGCCCGCAGGATCCAGATCGGGTCCGATGTCATTCAGCACGATGGCGCGGAACCGCCCGGGCTGCATGTTTGCCATCAGCATGGACATGAGTCCGCCCATGGAGGTGCCGATCACCAGGCACTCGGAAATCTCCAGCCCGTCGAGCAGCGTGAACATATCGTTCACATAGGTCACCGGCGTGTAATTGGCGACCACGGGATCGTAGGCCGACCTGCCGCGACCGCGCTGATCGACGCTGATGACCCGCCGCGACGCCGCCAGATGACCCGCGATCCAGGTGAAATCCGTGGAACTGCGCGTCAAACCGTGCATGCAGAGCACCGGCAACAGCTTGTTGTCTGAGGGACCGGGGTAGTCCCGGGCGTAAAGGCGAAGGCCGTCGGTGCTGGTGTACCAGTGGTCCCGATAGGTGCCGGGAATAGCGTCTGCCATGCTCTTATGCTCCGTATTGTTTGCGCAGCTCCCGCTTCAGTATCTTGCCGTTGGGGTTGCGCGGCAACTCCGGCACCGGCACGCAGTCGCTCAGGCGCTGCTGCTTACCCAGGCGCGCATTGGCCCAGGCCAGCAGATCCGCCATCGCCACGCTGGCGTCCCGGGGCACAACGAGTGCCACGGGCGTTTCGCCCCAGCGCTCGCTTGGCACCCCGATCACCGCCACGTCATCCACCGCCTCGTGGGTGACGAGCACCGCTTCAATGTCCTGGGGATAGATGTTCTGGCCCCCGGACAGGATCATGTCCTTCTTGCGATCGACGATGTAGAGGAAGCGGTCCTCATCCAGATAGCCGATATCCCCGGAGCGCAGCCAGACGTGGCCCTCGCTATCCACATAGCGCGCCTCTTCATTGGCATCGGGGCGCCGCCAGTAGCCGGGCATGGTGATGCGGCCCCGGGACAGAATCTCCCCCGCTTCCCCCGGCCCCACCGGCTGGTCGTCGTCATCGAGGAGCAGTATGTCCGTGCCCATCAGGGGCTTGCCCACGGAGGACCAGCGCCCTTCGGCATCTTCGGGGTCCAACGTGGTGATAATGCCTTCCGTGAGGCCGTAGAGCTCGACAATACCGCAGGGGAACGCGTCAAAGATCCCGCGCTTGAGGCCCTCGTGGAGCGGTGAGCCACAGCTCATCATCGCGTGCATGGACGACAGGTCCCGGGGCCTTAGGGCCTGGGCATCGAGCACACGCTGAAACTGGATGGGCACCATCGCGGTGTGGGTGATGCGCTCGCGCTGAACCGTGTCCAAAAAACCGTCCGCGTCAAAGCGCGAGTGCAGCACCAGGGTGCCACCGGACAGCAGGGTACAGAGCATCGCAACCCAGGAGATATTCGAGTACAGCCCGATGGTGAGCAGGGTGCGCGCGCCACCGTGATAGCGCAGGGCGATGCACAGGTCGTAGGCCCAGTCCCGGCGTCCGCGGTGCGTATGTTCAATGCCCTTGGGCAGGCCCGTGGTGCCGGAACTGTAGATAATGTTGAGGGGGGCGTCGTCGGCCAGGTTCAGTCCGGGGAGCGCTTCGGACCGCCCTGCATTCAGCTCCTCCATGCTCTGCCAGCCCGGCGCCGCCCGTTCACAGACATACAGCACGCCCCGGGGCAGCTGCTCGCGGAGCCCGTCGAAGCGTTCGCGGAAGGCCTCACTCACCACGAGGGCGCTGATGCCGGCGTCCCCGAGCATGGCGACGATCGCCTCGTCGGACACGGAGGTGTTCAGGGGCACCGATACGCCGCCGGCGGCCAGGGTGCCATAGAGCGCCGTGACCATGGCGTAGCCGCTCTCCATGAACACACCCACCCGGTCTCCAGTCTGGATGCGCGCTGCGCGCAGGCCGTGGGCGAAACGGTGGTTGTCGGCGACGAAGGCGGCCCAGGACCAGCGCCGGTCACCGTCCACCACCGCGTCGCGATCGGCGCGCCAGCGTCCGTGCAGCGCAAGAATTTCAGGCAACAGCGGAGCCGGTGAGGGAAATTCGCTCACGTTGGAATCCTCCAAGAAGATGCCCGGCCCCGGGGTTCACCCCCGGGGCCGGGCATGACCGTTACTGGAAGCGGTACTCGACGGTGACGAAGCCCGTGAGGGGCGGCCCGAAGAAGACCGTGGTGTTGTTCTCCAGACCCAGGGCCGACGGGCAGCCGGTGAAACCGAAGCAGTAGCCCGCCGTGCGGTACTCCTCGTCCGTCAGGTTCTTGCCGTGGAGCCCCACCAGCCACTGTTCATCGCCGCTGGTCCAGACAATGCTGGCATTGAGCAGGCCGTAGGAGTCCTGGTCGAGGTCCGGCGCCGGTGCCTCGAACTGCTGCACCTCGCTCTTGTAGGAGTAGTTGGCGTTGATCAGCAGATTGCCGCCCGCCAGGTCCGTGTTGTAGCTCAGACCGACAAAGACCATTTCCTCCGGCGTGTTCTGGATCGCGCGATCCCCCGAGACGTCCACGTCACCCACCAGCCATTCGTCGATGGAGGGGTCGAGGAAGCTCGCGGCGAACTGCGCCGAGAAGTTCTCCGTAAACAGCAGATTACCCTCGATCTCGATGCCGGTGATCTCCGCCTGGGCCGCGTTCGTCACGGTGCCGACGAAGGAGTCATTCACGCCATCGCCATCGCTGTCCACGCGCACGGAACCGGGGATCTGCATATCCTGATAGTCACTGTAGAACAGCGCCACGTTGGTCACGGCGCGGCCTTCCCACCAGGTGGTCTTCAGGCCCAGCTCCCAGGAATCCAGTTCCTCGGGGTCGAAACCCTGCTCCACCGCCGGCGTGGCGAAGTTTGCCCCCCGGGGATCGAAGCTGCCGGCTTTCCAGCCCTGGGAATAGCCACCATAGACCTTCATGTCATCGTTCAGGGCGTAGCTCAGGTTGAAGCGCGGCGAAAAATCGTAGTAGGTGCGCTCGGCCTCAAAGTCCGAGTTGACGGCGAGGAGGAAGGCGTTGTCATTGCCCAGGAATGGCGACCCCACGCCGAGATACTGGGCGCGGTAGATATCGGCGTTGCGCTCGTCTTCCGTGTAGCGCCCGCCGACGGACAGGGACAGGCGATCCGTCAGTTCATAGGTCAGGTCGGCGTACACGGACCAGGCTTTCGTCTCGACCACGCCACCGGTGTAGGCCGTGAGACCGCCGGGCACCAGCAGTCCCAGAACCACGTCAAAGTCGTTGGATGCTTCCGCGTCGAGGTAGTAGTAGCCCAGCACCAGGTTCCACTTGTCGCTGTTGTAGAGCAGCTGGAACTCCTGGCTGAACTGCTCGTTGTCGTAGATCACCGGGGCGTCAAAATCCGGCGTCGCGAGGCCATCGAAGTCGATCACGGATTCCGTGTAATCCTCCCGCGCCGCCGTGATGGAGCGCAGCGTCATCGCCTCGCTCACGTCCCAGTCGATGGATGCCATCCAGCCCTCGGACTCCACCTGGTTGTTGCCGTTGATGCCCGCCGTCGAGGGCAGCACGGAGGCGCCGGCATTGGTGTCAAACACATCGCTCGGGGACGGCGTGCCGCTGAAGGCCCCGGGATAGGGACGCCAGCCCGCCACCGCCGAGGACTTGTCGTCCGTATTGTCGTAGGCCAGGCGGATCAGCAGGCTTTCCGTGGGTTCGAACTCCGCAGACAGGCGATAGCCGAAGATATCCTTGTCGTACTGCTCTCCCCCGGTGAACAGGTTGTCGCCGTACCCGTCCCGGTTGAAGGAAGCCACCGTCGCACCGACGCGCAGGGTATCGGTGACAGGCGCCGAGACCGTGCCCACCAGATCGGTCTGGTTGTAGGTACCGTAGGACCCGCGCAGACGCACTTCCAGGTCATCGGAAAGGCGCCGGGTCACATACTTGATGGCGCCGCCCACCGCGTTGCGGCCGTAGAGCGTGCCCTGGGGGCCCCGCAGCACTTCGATGCGCTCCACGTCGTAGATGTCCAGCAGCGTTCCCTGGGGACGGGCCATGTAGACGTCATCCAGGTACAGGGCCACACCCTGCTCGAAACCGGCCAGGGGATCCTGCTGACCCACACCGCGAATAAAGGCGGTCAGGGTCGTGTTCGTGGCACGGGAGGGTTCCAGGGTTACGCTGGGCACGGATTGCGCCAGCTCCGTGATGTCCTGGGAACCCATCAGCCTCAGCTCGTCGCCGGTCAACGCCGTGACCGCAATGGGCACGTCCTGGAGGTTTTCGGAGCGCCGACGCGCCGTCACCGTGACCTCTTCAAGGGTCAGGGCACCGCTGCTCTGGGCTGATACGGATGGCGCCGCAACGGCACTGGCAACGATCGTCGCCGCAAGGGAAGCGGTGCGAACCGCAGATACGAGGGTACGAGGTACAGAGACTCTGTGAGACATGACGGACACCTGTGTCGTTATGAATTATGAGTGCGCCGTGTGTCGCGGCGCTTTTTCAACAAGCGTTGAACACCTGCAGCGTATTCAACAGTTGTTGAAGTGTCAAGACGGGAAACTACCGAACTTCGCCGTGCCCTGGCGCGTCCCCGCGGGTGATCCACAGTCCGACAAGACCGAAGGCGAGCGAGGCGAAGATGCCGTAGGTCGCGGATATCGCCGGGTTTTCGATGCCCAGCGCCAGATTGAACAGCAGGTGCAGCCCCAGCCCCAGTCCCGCAGCCCCCATCACCACCCAGAGGGGAATATGCCGCCGCACCAGCACACCGAACAGCACGGGGACCAGGGACGCGGCGGCGAGTCCGTACACGCCCTTCTGGGCAAACAGGCCGATCAACGGCGGTGGATTCCAGGCCAGCGCCAGCCCGACAACCCCCACGCCCACCAGTACCCAGCGCGATAGCGCCAGGGCATCGCGGTCCGGCCCCGCCAGGGGCCTGACGATATCGTTGACCACCATGGCGGACAGGGCCACGAGAATGCCGTCCAGCGTGCTCATGCCGGCCGCCAGGAGGGTGATGAAGATGAACACCAGCACATACTCCCCCCAAACGGAGCTACCGAACTCGTGCAGCAGATACTCCCGCACCACCGTGTCCTGGGAGTCGATTTCCAGGCCCGAGAGGCGGGCGTAGAAACCGATCATCAGCATGAGGGTGAACAGCGTGCCCACCACCACCGTCGTAGCGATGAAGGTCCTGATGTCGCGCTCACTGCGCAGGTACAGGACCTTGGTGAGGATATGGGGCTGGACCATCAGGGCGAAGGTGATCACAAAGCCGCTGACAAACACCGAGAAGAAATCGAAGTACAGGCTGCTGTCTGCGTTGAAGGGGGAGGCGTAGGATTCGCTGATGGCCCGCAGCGCCGCCCCCGGGTCCCCCGCGAAATACTTGAAGCCCTGGACGAACAGCAGCACCGTGACCCCGAGCATCATCACGCCCTGGAGCGTGTTGGTGTAGGCGTGGGCGTAGGTTCCCCCCATGAGCACGTAGGAAAACACGAACAGCAGCACCAGGATCAGCGCGGTTTTCTGCTCCACGGGAAACAGGCCCGTCACCAGCAGACTGCAGCCCACGAGGATCAGCACCACGAAGGTGATGGACAGGAGGTTGATGAAGGCAAAGAACAGGCTGAAGCCGCGGCTCACGTACCGGTAGTAGATCCACTGGGGGATGGTCAGCGCCGCGTGGGCCTCGCCGAGGCGTAGAAATCCCCGCGTGAGCACCAGAAAAGCGCTGAGGATGCCCAGGGACCCGGCGACGCCGAAGTGCAGATAGGCCGACAGGCCGTGCACGTACACAAAGCCCGGGTTGATGACGAAGGTCGCGGTAGAAGCGATGGACGCGGCCAGGGTGATGCCCACCACGACGGCGCTCATATCCTTGTTCCCGATGGAAAAGCCTTCTACGCTCGCGGTGCGACGCATGCCAACCCAGGACAAACCATAGACGAGCACCGCGTAGACCAGCATCAGGCCGTACTTGAAGAGTTCCGCAGACATTATTGTTATTCCCGGGGGATTTCTGACAGACTATTCAACAGGTGTTGAATTAGCAAGCGGCAGTGCTTCGCTGCAACGGAAAAATAAATGACGACCAGGAACACCCCCGCCAAACGCGACCGCATCCTCGATGCCGCCGAAGCCCTTTTCGCCGAGCACGGCTATGACGGCGTGACACTGCGGCGCATCGCGACCCGCGCCGGCGTCGATGTCGCGCTGGCGAACTACCATTTCGGCAAGAAGCTGGACCTGTTCCAGGCGGTCTTCGAGCGCCGCGCGGAGCTCCTCAACGGCTCCCGCCGCGACGCGCTCCATGCCTGCCAGGCCAGCGCTGGCGAGGAGGGCCCCTCGGTGGAGCAGATCATAGAAGCGTTTCTTCGGCCCCTGGAACTGGCCCAGGAAACCGGGGATGAGGGCTGGCGCCACTACCTGGCGCTCATCGCCTACATCAACAACTCCCCCTACTGGGGGCCGCGCATGATGTCCCAGCTATTCGATGAGCTGGTGCAGGAATTCATTCAGGCCCTGCGCAAGGCATTGCCCGGGGCCCGCGACGAGGATGTGTACTGGTGCTATCACAGCCTCTCCGGCGCTCTGACCCTGACCCTGGCAAACACGGGGCGCATCGACAAGCTGTCCCGGGGCAAATGCCGCAGTGCGGACTTCCAGGCCGCCTACGACCACATGATCCCCTTCACCGCGGCGGGCTTCCGTCGCGTCTGCGGAGTCAGCTAGTACGCGCCGGCACTTCCCCCAGGGCAAGCGCTGGCGCGGAGGGCATCCTCAGTCCTCGATGAATGCCGCCAGGTCCCGACGGAACTTGGCCAGGGACTCGGGGTGCAGATACATCATGTGTCCGGCTTCGTAGAACTCCAGCGTGATGTTCTCGCGCAGCGCCGGCGTCAGATCGATGTGATCCAGGAAGTACTGCGTCGCCCCGAAGGGAGTGGCAAGGTCGTAGTAGCCCTGCTGCACCAGCAAACGCATATGGGGGTTCTGGGTCATGGCATAGGCCAGGTCCACGGCGGTGTTGGCCACGGGCACCTTGTAGCGTGCGCCCGGCTGCGCGTGACGCTGATCCCAGTTGCTGTAGAGACCGGCGGAGCTGACATAGCGCCGATCCGTCTTCACGCCCAGCACCTCACGGTAGTAGTCGTTGAAGGTGGCCAGGAACGCGGGACCCACCGCGGGGAAGAAGGGGTCGTAGGTGAAGGTCTCCTTGTTGTAGGCGATGGCATCACCGACAAAGCGCGCATCGATGCGGCCCACGGTGCGCCGCTCATCGCGCAGCAGTTCCTTGGCGAAGCGCGCCTCGTCGATGCGCAGGTCCGCGCGGTCCCAGTACTCGGCGCTGATACCCGTAAAACGCTCCATGCCCTCGAGCACGGCGTTGCGCTCTGCGGCGGTGGCGCGGTGCCCCTTCAGCAACAGGGGTGCGTACTCTTCCCGGGCGAAGCGATCCGCCTCGGCCAGGAAGGTTTCGAGGTCGTCGGGGCGATCGTCAATCACCTTGTGATACCAGGCCGCAGCGGCGTAGGTGGTGAAGTAGTTGATGTAGGGCAGGTCGTTCTTGATACCGGCGTTGCCCGCGATGAAGTCCATGTAGGGTGACACGAGGATCACGCCGTTCAGGGCGATGCTGTGACTCGTGAGCAGCGTGTAGGCGACACCACCGGAACGGATACCACCATAGCTTTCACCGAGCAGATACTTGGGAGACTGCCAGCGCCCATTGTCAGAAACGTAGCGGGCAATGAAGTTCGATACGGACTTGATGTCGTTGTCGACGCCCCAGAAATCCTCTCCCTTGGCCTCACCGACAGCGCGGGAGAGCCCCGTGCCCACGGGGTCGATCATGACCAGGTCCGCCTTGTCGAGCACCGAAAACTCGTTGGCAACGCGGCGGAACGGCCCTTTGGTGGTGAACTTCCCATCCTCCACCACGGTGCGCTGGGGGCCCAGGATACCCATGTGCAGCCACATGGACGCGGAGCCCGGACCACCGTTGTAGGCGAACAGGATCGGACGCGTGCGGCGATCCCCGCCCTTGCGCTCGTAGGCGGTGTAACCGAAGTGAGCGATGGCGTTGCCTTCATCGTCCTTCATCTCGATGGTGCCCGCGGTCGCCGTGTAGTCCACGGTGCTGCCATCGATGCGCACGCTGCCTTCGCTCACCACGTGGATCAGCTCGGGAAGGGGAGCAGCGGTGTCCCCTTCTTCTTCTGCGGCGGCGCTGGTGCCCGCGGCGATGGATGCCAGGGACAGAAGCAGCGCCGACGTCAGCCAGTACTTGATGGAATTCATACGCAATCTCCTGATTCAGGACCGCTGCGGGCCGGCGGCCGGAGTGAGTTCCCGCTGATATTCTTCTTCGATCTGCCGCTGCAACTCATAGCGACTGCGGGCCTGGGTTGCAGTGGAATCGCGCATCCTATCGCGGTAACGCTGTCCGCGATAGCGTGCCACCAGCCGGGCAAAGCGCTCTGCTTCGACCTCTCCGGCAATCAGGGCTTCCACCAGGGCGATGTCCACACCCATGCGGTAGGCAATACGATTGGGGCGAATCTTGTTCGCATGAAACCTCGCGACCACATCAATCTGCTGATCCCGGTCCAGGTCGCAGGGTCGGGAGTAGCCGTAGGGTGGCGAAGGGGTGCGGGGGTCGTTGGCATCATTCATGGCGGCTTTCTAGCACTCCCCGCGCGTCGCTGACAAGGCAATGGCCCGCACTGCCCCGAACAAGTTGCACGCCATACCACGGGGGTGGTTAAAAATTGCGCAGGTAGCGCCTATACTTGGGTCCCCCTCACAGAATAATGATCTTCGGAGCCTCCCCATGAACGCACCCACCACCGGCGTCGTCAGCGCCGACGCGGAAACGCTTATGCAGTCTGTGCTCGAGAACCAGCGCGCCGATCACATCGCCGCCGGCGCCGTCAGCGCCGCCACGCGGAAAGACCGCCTCTCGCGGGGCATCGACGTCGTATTGAAGTATCAGGACAAGGTGGTGGATGCCCTCAACACGGACTTCAGCTGCCGGCCCCGGGAAGTCACGATGCTCACGGATGTCGCCGCCTCCGTGGGCCCGATGAAGCACGCGATGAAGCATGTGGACAAGTGGATGCGCCGCGAAAAACGCTCCACCATGTTCCCCCTCAACCTGCTGGGGGGACGCTCCACCATCGAATACCAGCCCCTGGGTGTGGTGGGCGTCATCTCGCCGTGGAATTTCCCGGTCAACCTGACCTTCGCCCCCCTGGCCGGCATTCTCGCCGCGGGCAACCGCGCGATGATCAAACCCTCGGAGTTCACACCCGCCACCTCCGAAGTGATGGCGGAAATGGTGAAAGAGGCCTGGGACGAAAAGGAAGTCGCCATCTTCCCCGGCGGCCCCGAAGTGGGCCAGGCCTTCTCGGGCCTGCCCTTTGACCACCTGCTGTTCACCGGCGCCACGGGCATCGCGCGCCACATCATGGCGGCGGCCTCACGGAACCTCGTTCCCGTTACCCTCGAACTCGGGGGCAA
>CAXBBA010000026.1:0-11067 GCA_963973805.1 uncultured Halieaceae bacterium
GGCGAGCCCGGCCTGTGGTCGCGCCGAACTCGTGGCCTCGCTTGGCCAGGTGGGCGCCGGTTTCGTCAAAGAGCTCCGTGGGGAAGGGGCCGGAGCCAACGCGGGTGGTATAGGCCTTGGTGATGCCCAGCACGTAGTCCAGGTAAAGGGGACCAAACCCCGAACCCGTGGCGGTGCCCCCCGCGGTGGTGTTGGAGCTGGTCACGAAGGGATAGGTCCCGTGGTCGATGTCCAGCAGGGAGCCCTGGGCCCCCTCGAAAAGGATATTGCGGGAGTCCGCGCGAAGCTGGTGCAGCATGGCGGTCACATCCGCCATCATCGGCAGCAGTTGCTCGCCCATCTTCAGCGTTGTGGTGAGCACCTCGTCCACATCGACGGCTTCGGCGCCGTAGTAATTTGTCAGCTGGAAGTTGTGATACTCCATCACCTCGCGCAGCTTGCGCTCGAAGCGCGCGGCGTCCTGCAGGTCGCCCAGGCGCAGGCCCCGCCGGGAGACCTTGTCTTCGTAGGCGGGACCGATGCCCCGCCCCGTGGTTCCGATCTTGCCCTCGCCACGGCGGGCCTCCCGCGCCTGATCCAGGGCCACGTGGTAGGGCAGGATCAGGGGACAGGCCGGAGACAGACGCAGGCGTTCGCGCACCGGCACCGAGCGCTCTTCGAGCTCGGCGATCTCCTTGAGCAGGGCATCGGGGGCGAGCACCACGCCATTGCCGATGCAGCAGAGCACGTTCTCGCGCAAAATGCCCGAGGGAATCAGGTGCAGCACCGTCTTGACGCCGTCGCAGACCAGCGTGTGACCGGCATTGTGCCCTCCCTGAAAACGCACCACGGCATCCACGCGTTCCGTCAGCAGGTCCACAATCTTGCCCTTGCCCTCGTCACCCCACTGGGTGCCCAGGACTACCACATTCCGGCTCATGCCTTGTCTCCTTGCTTCGGTAGCACCTGCCACCTTCCATCAATTTTTTTGAGTTCGCGCCCACAGCGCGGATCAGAATTCCCGTCCAGGATCGCAATGACCGTTTCGCCCTGGGTGCGCAGCCGGCCAACCTCTGCAGCCAGCGCCGGGTCATCATCGGCAGGGGCCGCGATCGCCTCCGCCTCCGATGCCTGGGGCGTCACCTGGGATGCGAGCACGCGCAGGTCCGTGGCAAAGCCCGTGGCCGGGCGGGCCCGTCCGTAGACCGCACCCACATTGTCGTAGCGTCCACCGCGCGCCAGGGCCTCACCGAGCCCCCGGGCATAGGCGGCGAACACCACGCCCGTGTGGTAGCGATAGCCGCGCAGTTCCGCGAGATCCACATACAGGGACACTCCGGGATGGCGCTGCTGCACCGCGTCCGCAAGGCCGCGGATGTCCGCGAGCGCCTGGGCCACCGCGGGGTCCGCCGCGGCAAAGCGCGCCTCGGCGCGATCCAACACTCGCAGGTCGCCGTTCAAATCCAGCAGCTCCAACAAGGCACCGTCGTCGTTGGGCACCTGAGCCAGCAGTCGCTCCAGATCCGGCCGGGACTTGCGCTGCAGCGCATCGAAGAGGAGTTCCTCCAGCGCACTGTCGCCGTCCACGCATTGTTCCAGCACATGGCGTACGAGCTCACCGTGACCCAGATCCAGGGTCAGTTCGTCATCGATGGTGATGCCGGCTTCGGCGAGCATGTTCAGCATGAGATCGATGACCTCGATATCCGCGCTCAGGCTGGCCTCGCCGTAGAGCTCTACGCCGAGTTGCAGCGGTGAGCGTGATGCTGCCAGGGAACGGGCCCGGGTATGCAGGGTAGTACCGGCATAGCTCAGCCGGTTGATCTGTTCGCCGGGCAGGCTGTGCGCATCCATGCGCGCCACCTGGGGGGTGATATCCGCCCGCAGGCCCAGCATGCGCCCGCTGAGCTGGTCCGGGAATTTACAGGTAAGCAGGTCCAGGTCTTCGCCGACGCCCACGAGCAGGGAATCCGTGTACTCCGCCATCGGCGGCATCACCAGCTGATAACCCCAGCGCGCAGCGCAGTCCAGCAGCAGGCGCCGCAGGGATTCCACATGGGCAGCGGCCTCTGGCAGCAGTTCGTCAATGCCATCGGGAAGCTGCCACGGTCGGCTCGCGCCGTGACGATTTGAGTTGTCGTGGTTCACGCTAGTTCACCAGGTAGAGAAGACCGATTCCGAAGAGCATGCTGCCCAGGCCGAAGCGCCGGATACTCGCATCATCCATCTGCGCGACGATGGCAAAGGCCGCCCGCCAGCGCGCAGGACTGATGAACGGCAACATGCCTTCGAACACAAAGACCAGTGCCACCGCTGCAGGCAAAACCTGCCAGAAATCCACGCTACGAATCCCCCAAGAAAAAACCGCGGATCTGATCGCGCCCAGAGGCGCAACCCGCTCCACGGTTGACGAATATTAGCACAGGGGCCGACCTGCGGCCCCCGTTTTCAGCGCGGTTCAGTTACCGCCGCTGGAGTCCTTCAGGTACCGGAAAAACTCGCTGTCCGGCTGCACCAGCATAATATCACCGCTGCCGCTGAAGGCATCCTGGTAGGCACGCAGACTGCGGGTAAAGGCGTAGAACTCCGGATCCTCGCCGAAAGCCTCGGCATAGATGCGCGTAGCCTGGGCATCCCCTTCACCACGGATCTGCTCGGCGTCCCGGTAGGCGTTCGCGAGCAGCACCGTGACTTCACGGTCCGCTGCGGCGCGAATACCTTCTGCCAGCTCTTGGCCCTGGGAACGACGTTCCCGAGCTTCTTTTTCACGCTCGGCGTTCATGCGTCGATACACGGATTCGGATACATCGTCGGGCAGGTCGATCTGCTTCACGCGCACATCCACCACCTCGACACCGAGTTCCTCACGAGCCACGGAGTCGAGCTCCTTCTTGATCACATCCATCAGCTGATCCCGTTCGCCAGAAACAACTTCCTGGATCGTACGGATCGCCACCTGGTTGCGCAGGCCGTCATTCACGCGCTGAGCCAGCAGCCCGGAAGCCCGGGACTCTTCACCGTTGGTCGCGGTGTAGAACTTGGCCGTGTCATCCACGCGATACTTCGCATAGGAATCCACGATCACCGCTTTCTGCTCCTGGGTGAAAAACGGCTCCGGCTGGGAGTCAACCGTAAGGATACGACCCTCGAACTTGCGCACGTTGTTCACGAAGGGCACCTTCGCGTGCAGACCGGGCTCGAGATTCGGGTCCACCACCTCACCAAAGCGCAGGAGCACACCGCGCTCCGTTTCCTTGATGACGTAGAGAGAGTTCGACGCGACAAAGATCGCGGCGACGATGATCACCAGAAATGTAAGATTGCGTCCGGACATATCAGCGGCTCCCCCGGCGGGACTGCTGCGCCGCGGCATCGCGCCGCAGCTGCTCCGTCACCGCATCGGTCAGTTCTCGGATATTGCTCGTGTTGATTTCAAGGGGTGTGGCGGACCGGCTGACGGAACCGCTGCCGGCTCCGAGCTTGTCCAGGGGCAGGTACATCATGTTGTTCCCCCCCTCCACGTCCACCATCACCTTGCTGGTGTTCGCCAGGACGTTCTGCACCGCATCAAGGTACAGCCGCTCCCGGGTTACTTCCGGCGCCTTGCGATACTCCGTCAGCAATTTGTTGAAGCGATCCGCTTCACCCTCGGCGTTCGCGATCACTTCTTCACGGTAGGCGCTGGCCTCCTCGATCTGGCGCTGGGCCTTGCCTCGCGCCTCGGGAACGATACCGTTGGCGTAGGACTGGGCTTCGTTCTTCACGCGCTCCTCGTCTTCCCGGGCCTTGATCACGTCATTGAACGCCGCCTGCACCTGGGCCGGTGGTTTCGAGTTGTCCACGTTGACGGCGGACAGGCGGATGCCCGTGCCGTACATGCTCAGGTACTCCTGCAGACGATCATCCACTTCCGAAGCGATGCGCGCCCGGCCTTCCGTGAGCACCAGATCCATGGTCATGCCGCCCACCACATGGCGCAGAGCACTCTGGGCCGCGTGCTGCAGGGAATTCTCGGGAGCCCGCACCTGCAGTACAAAGTCCTTCACGTTGTCGATGACGTACTGCACAGACAGGTGCACTTCGACGATGTTCTCGTCCTGGGTCAGCATGGTCTCGCGGAAGGACACGGCACGAACCTTGGTCGTGTTCACGCGGATCACTTCATCGATGCCCGGCGGGTTCCACTGCAGCCCCGGAAGGGCAGTGTCGTGGTACTTGCCAAAGCGCAGCACCACGGCGCGCTCCTGCTCGTCAATCTGATAGAAGCCCATCAGCGCCCAGACCAGCGCAGCGCCGCCGAGCACCACCAGCAACATCGAGAACGACGCACCGCCACCTCCCGAGCCACCAAACAGGCCACCGAATTTCTTCTGCAGGCTTTTCAGGGCCTCGTCCAGGTCCGGAGGTCCCTGGTTACCGCCACCCCAGGGATCGCGATTATTGTTGCCACCACCCGGTTCGTTCCAGGCCATGCCGATTCTCCTTGATTCGTGAAGCACGCCATTCTAGCAAAATCACTGGCGCTAACGAGTTAAATGACGACGATCAGAGCCCTTCCCGGGCCAGGAGTCGATCCCAGTCCCCCCGGGGCAGGCGCACGCGCAACTGCGTACCTCCGTCGTCGCGATAGGTCTCATCTTCGACTGCGGCCATCGCATAAAGTGCCGCGCGCAGCCGGGCCCGCTCCGGCCCCAGGTCCAGGGTTTCGCAGACCAGATCCTCGCCCAGGCTTTCCGCCAGAGCTTCTCCCAGCAGGTCGAGGCCCCAGCCCCGCTCCGCACTGACCCACACGCGGCTGGGTTTGCCTGCCTCGTCCCGATCTATACGTGCCTCGGTCTCGAGCAGGTCAATCTTGTTGTAAATCTCGAGCACCGGTCGCTCGCCCGCATCAATCTCGCGCAGCACACCCTCTACTTCATGACGGTGATCATCGCGGGAGTCCGACGCCGCGTCGATCACGTGCAGCAGCAGGTCCGCCTCGCGGGTCTCTTCGAGTGTCGCCTTGAAGGCTTCGATGAGACTGTGGGGCAGGCCGGCGATAAATCCAACGGTGTCGGCGATGACCACCGTGCCCAGCGCCGGCACTTCCAGACGGCGCAGGGTGGGGTCCAGCGTCGCGAAGAGCTGGTCCGCAGCGTAGACGCTGGCCTGGGTGAGAGCATTGAACAGCGTGGACTTGCCGGCATTGGTATAGCCCACCAGAGCCACCGTCGGCATCTCGGCACGCTGGCGGGAGCGCCGTCCCTGGCCGCGCTGGCGTCGCACACGTTCGAGGCGTGCGCTGATCGAACGGATGCGCACCCGCAACAGACGGCGGTCCGTTTCGAGCTGGGTCTCCCCCGGGCCGCGCAGACCGATACCACCTTTCTGACGTTCAAGGTGGGTCCAGCCGCGCACGAGGCGGGTGCTCATGTGGCGCAGCTGCGCAAGCTCGACCTGCAGTTTGCCCTCGTGGGTGCGCGCCCGCTGGGCAAAGATGTCCAGAATCAGCCCCGTGCGATCGAGCACGCGGCATTGCAGGGCCTTCTCGAGGTTCCGTTCCTGGCTGGGACTGAGGGCGTGATTGAAGATCACCACCGTGGCGCACTCGGTCTCGACGAGCCCGGCGATCTCTTCGACCTTGCCCGCGCCGATGAAGGTGCGCGCATTGGGCGCCGCCCGCTGACCACCGACATAGGCCACGGGTGCCCCGCCGGCCGAGATCACAAGGGCCTCAAACTCTCTGCCGTCGATGCCTTCGTTGTCGCCATCGAGGTTCAGGGTGACGAGGATCGCACGCTCGCCTTCTTCCGGCGCAAGTGTACCCCCGTCCTCTCTGGGCGAATCGCCCGGACGTTCAAAAAACAAGTATTACCGCCTTGGGAATCCCGCCCCGGCCAGTTTGTCTGGCCGGGACCGGATAGCCGAAAAGTCTGGCCTAGCTGTCACCGTCATCGGCAGCCGGATTCTGCATGGGCATACGCACCACGCGTCCGGGCACCACGGTGGAGATGGCGTGTTTGTAGACCATCTGGCTGACCGTATTCTTGAGCAGTACCACAAACTGATCGAAAGATTCGATCTGGCCCTGCAGTTTGATGCCGTTCACAAGGTAGATGGATACAGGTACCCGCTCCTTGCGCAGCAGATTCAGGTAAGGGTCTTGTAGCGTGTGCCCCTTTGACATGACACGTTCTCCTTAGGCCGTTAGGCACTTCTGGGGCTCAAATCGAGCCAAAAAAAACCGAATCCCTCCGCCCGAAAATCCTTTTGTTTTCAAAAGGCTGCTCGCTTCGTGCGGCGAAGGATAAACCACGCGGTATCGCAGGGAGGGCCCGGTACCACCGCACTCTCACTCCCTGGGGAGCGGAATGGCGGAGACCAGCCAGCCCGCAGCGACGCCGCGTCTGCCGAGCTTACTACATTGGGTTGGCCGTTAGATAGTTCAAGACCAAATCTGCTGAATTGGTCACCGCAGCGTCAAACGGCTCCCCCGGAGGTGAGCTCCAGTCCAGCACCTGCCCGGAACCGTCGGTGTGAATCCAGCGCAGATCCGGCCACTTGCGCAGCCAGGTGAACTGCCGCTTGGCCAGCTGGCGCGTCGCGGCGATACCGCGCTCCACCGCCTCGTCCAGGGAGCAGTGACCGTCCAGATGTTCCCAGAGCTGGCGGTAGCCCACGGCGCGCAGCGCCGGCAGCCCGCTGTGCAGGTCCCCCCGGGCGTGGAGCGCGCGCACCTCATCGAGCAAGCCCGCCGCCATCATCGCGTGAAAGCGGGTCGCGATGCGCTCGTGGAGCACCGTGCGCTCGCGCGGGGCCAGCGCGATGGGAATGGACGGAATCCCGGGCTCCCCATCATCCGCGCCGTGAATCTCGGACAGGGGCCGGCCGGAGACGCGATACACCTCCAGGGCCCGCATCAGGCGCTGGGAGTGATTGGGATGGATGCGCGCCGCGGAGGCCGGGTCCACCGCCGCCAGGGCCTGGTGCACGCTGGGCCAGCCCTCGCGCTGGGCCTGGGCCTCGATCTCGGCGCGCACCGCCGGGTCCGCACCGGGCATGGGTGCCAGGCCCTGCAACAGCGCACGGTAGTAGAGCATGGTGCCCCCCACCAGGATCGGCCGGCGCCCCCGCGCCCGCACATCGGCCAGGACCTGGCGTGCGTCGGTCACGAAGCGCGCCGCGGAATAGGCCTCACCGGGATCGCAGATGTCCACCAGGTGATGGGGGTAGTCGGGTTTGGCGCTGCCGATGTCCAGTCCGCGATACACCAGCGCGGAGTCCACGCTGATCAGCTCGCCATCAAGGGCCTCGGCCAGCGCAATGGCCAGGTCGGTCTTGCCCGAGGCCGTCGGCCCCATGATACATAGTAAGGACTCGCTCACGCCGGACCTAGCGCCCACGCAGGAACAGCCGGTCCAGCTCAGCCATGGTCAGGGCGGTCCAGGTGGGGCGACCGTGGTTGCACTGGCCGGAGCGCTCCGTGATTTCCATGTCCCGCAGCAGCGCATTCATTTCGGGAATCGTCAGGCGCCGATTGGCGCGCACGCTGCCGTGGCAGGCCATGGTGGACAGCAATTCGTCTTCGTGACGGGCGATGCGCTCGGAGCTGCCGTACTCGAGCAGGTCCGACAGCACGTCCCGCAGCAGCTGCTCCACGTCGGCACCCTGCAGGGACACGGGAATCTCGCGCACGAGGATGCTCTCTTCCCCCGCCACCGCCACACCCATGCCCAGGGCAGCCCCGCCTCGCGCTGACTCACCGCCAGGGTCTGGGGGACCAGCAGGGGCTGGGAGCGAATCCCCTCCGCGTCCCGCGCCGTCTTCAGGCGCTCGTAGGTAATGCGCTCGTGGGCCGCGTGCATGTCCACCAGCACAAGGCCATCCCGGTTCTGGGACAAGATGTAAACGCCGTGCAGCTGCGCCACTGCATAGCCCAGAGGCGGAATCGTGTTCTCGCCTCCCTCGGCGACGGCGTCGTCCCCGGCTGCAGGCGCGCCGTAGAGGCGGCCGTAGCTCGCCATGGGGGCGCCCCCGGCGGGGACGCGGGTCGGCGAGAAAGATCCGGGCGCGCCCTGGTCCGGCGATGGCGCCTCGCGGGATTCGGCCAGGCCCATCTCCCGCTGATGCACCAACTCCCCCGTGAGCAGGTCCAGGCGACCCGCCGGCGTCGACAGGGGTGACGGGGCATCATAGGCCGGCGCCTGGCTCTCTTCGGGGCGTACATCGGCCAGCGCCTTGTGCAGCGTGGAATAGATGAATCCGTGCACGCTGCGCCCGTCGCGAAAGCGCACCTCGTGCTTGGTGGGGTGCACGTTCACGTCCACCTCGGCGGGGTCCAGCTCCAGGTACAGGGCAAAGGCGGGATGGCGCCCCTGATACAGCACATCGCTGAAGGCCTGGCGCACCGCGTGCACCACGAGCTTGTCGCGGATGTAGCGACCGTTCACGAAGAAGTGCTGCAGATCCGCCTGGGAGCGGGAAAAGGTCGGCTGCGCCACCCAGCCAAACAGGCGCAGCTTGCCCGCGTCACGCTCAACGCTCAGGGCGTGCTCCACGAAACCGGGACCGCAGAGCAGCGCGACGCGACGCAAACGGTCCCCCTCGTCCACACAGCGGCGCAGATCGTGGATCTGGCGGCCGTTGTGGCGCAGGCTGAAGCTCACGTCGAAGCGCGCCAGCGCCAGGCGCTTCACCACATCTTCGAGGTGATTGAACTCCGTGCGCTCCGTGCGCAGGAATTTGCGCCGGGCGGGCGTATTGAAGAACAGGTCCCGCACTTCGACGGTCGTGCCCCGGGGGTGGGCCGCGGGGCGCAGCGAGACCGCCATATCGCGACCGGCGCAGCTCGCTGCCTGGCCCCGCGTATCGTCGCCGTCGTTGCTGGTGACCTCCAGGCGCGCGACGGAACCGATACTCGCCAGCGCCTCGCCACGGAAGCCGAAGCTGCCGACCTGCTCCAGGTCCTCGAGGGAGGCGATCTTGCTCGTCGCATGGCGATCCAGCGCCAGCGGCAGGTCATCGGCGCTCATGCCGCCACCATCATCGCGGATGCGGATCAGGCGCGTACCGGCGGCCTCCACATCGATATCGATGCGCGTGGCCCCGGCATCGAGGCTGTTCTCGAGCAGCTCCTTGACCACCGAGGAGGGGCGCTCCACCACCTCGCCGGCAGCAATCTGGTTGGCGAGGCGCGGCTCGAGACGTTTGATGACAGGCATGGGCGGTGAACTCAGCGAGCTGGAATGCGCAGGGTCTGGCCTACGAGTATGCGGCTGTTGCGCAGCTGGTTGTGGGATTTGAGATCTCCGAGGGTGACGTTAAAGCGTGCGGCAATGCCCGAGAGGGTATCACCGCTGACAATGGTGTACTCGCGACTGCCCTGCTCGCGGTCAAAGGCCAGCAGGGAGCCCGTGGGCGGATGGTCCCGGAACCAGTCGACGATGCCGCCGTGGATCGCCCGCGCCATGCGCCGGCGGTAGCTCGCCGTGGCCAGCTTGCGGGCCTCTTCGGGATTCGAGATAAAGCCCGTCTCCACCAGGATCGACGGCACGTCCGGCGACTTGAGCACGGCGAAGCCCGCCTGCTCCACCTGACGCTTGTGCAGGCGCGCGAAGCTGGCCATCTCGCCGAGCACGCTGCTGCCCACGTTCAGACTGCTGTCGAGGGTGGCGGTCATGGACAGGTCCGCCAGGGTCATGGCCAGCGTGTCTTCCTTGTCGCTGAGCTTCACGCCTCCGATAAGGTCGGCGGCATTCTCACGCCGGGCCAGATAGCTCGCCGTGGTACTGGTGGCGCCGCTGGTGGACAGCGCATAGACCGATGCGCCCCGGGCGCGCTTGTCGCGAAAGGCATCGGCGTGAATCGAGACAAACATGTCCGCCTGACGCTTGCGGGCCAGGTCCCGGCGGCCGCGCAGGCTCACGTAGTAGTCACCGCTGCGGATCAGTGTCGGCTTGAAGCCCCGCTCCGCCTCAAAGAGGCTGTGCAATTCCCGGGAGATTTCGAGCACCACCTGCTTCTCCTGCAGGCGGCCGGGGCCCAGGGCCCCCGGGTCCTCCCCGCCGTGGCCCGCATCGATGGCGATGATGATGTCGCGGCGATCGTCGCTCTGGGCGCGCTTGGTCACGCTGGGTGTGTCGCTGCTCCCCCCGTCGAGGTCGTACAGATCGATCACCACGCGGTCGGCGGCGCGCTCCGTGGCCGCCAGGGCGAAGCTGCGGGGGCGAATGGCGGCGGACAGGTCCAGCACCACGCGCAGATCATCGCCGTTGCGCACACCGCTGCGGACGCGCTGGATGGGGGTTTTGTCCAGGGGAAGATTGTCGATGGCGGCGGACAGCCTGGCGTCGGTGACATCGATCACCAGGCGCCGGGGGTTCTGCAGCTCCAGCAGCCGGTGCTCCGCGGGGCCGCTGAGGTCCAGCACCAGGCGCGTGTGATCCGGTGCCCGCCAGAGGCGCACATCGCGAACCTCTACCGCCTGCGCCGGCAGGACGAGCATCCCGACAAAAAGGCACAGTCCGCGCAGGAGCAGGCGCTGTGCCGAGCCCAGTGTATTGATCAGTGCACCCTCCCCTTGTCCGTTCATCAAAGCCTGACACTCATGCCATGGTCGCGAGGCAGGCCTCACCGCGAGGGCTGCCGGCCTGCAGGTCCACGCGCCGCCCGGCGCCCTCCAGGGCAATAGTAATCCTGAGGTCCGGGTCGGGCAAAAATCCCGCGCCGCGCTCCGGCCACTCCACCAGAACCACCGCACTGCCGTCAAAGTATTCCCGCAGCCCCATGTACTCCAGCTCCTCGGGGTCACCCAAGCGGTACAAATCGAAGTGGTACAGGGGAATGCGCAGATCCTGATAGGGCTCCACCAGCGTGTAGGTGGGGCTCTTCACCGCGCCTTCATGGCCCAGGCCGCGGGCGATGCCCCGGCTCAGGGTGGTTTTGCCGGCGCCCAGCTCTCCCGACAGGTACAGGGAGGCTCCCGCGTCGAGCGCTGCAGCCAGGCGCTGACCGAAGGCCACCATGGCTTCTTCGCCGTCCAGGTACAGGGACAGACCGGTCACGGCAGCAACTCCGCCAGCGCGGGAAACAAATCCGAGGCTATCAGGG
>CAXBBA010000027.1:0-11059 GCA_963973805.1 uncultured Halieaceae bacterium
CCCTCTGGAGAGTGCGCCCGGGCAGCCCCGAAACCGTTGAGCAGGACCATGAACCGCCGTATCTATGACACCCGTATCCGCCAGGCCCAGCCCCTGATCACCCCCTGGGTCCTGGCCAGCGAACTTCCCGTCAATGAGAGCCAGACCAGTCTCGTCAGTGGTGCTCGCAAGGAAATCGCCGCGGTACTCGCGGGCAGGGATCCCCGGCTCCTTGCCATCGTGGGCCCCTGCTCGGTCCATGACCCGGCGGCGCTGCTCGAGTTTGCCCGGGCGCTCCAGGCGCACACGGATCCCCTGAAAGATGCGCTGCTTCCGGTGCTGCGCGTCTACTTTGAAAAACCCCGCACGGTGGTGGGCTGGAAAGGCCTCATCAATGACCCCGATCTGGACGGCAGCTTCCACATCAACAAGGGCCTGCGCCTGGCCCGGGGCGTGCTGCGGGAGGTTGCGGACTTGGGACTCCCCGCCGCATCGGAGTTTCTGGATACGACCTTCGGTCAGTACTACGCGGACCTGGTGAGTTTCGCCGCCATCGGCGCGCGCACCGTCGAAAGCCAGATTCACCGGGAGCTGGCCTCGGGCCTGTCGATGCCCGTGGGCTTCAAGAATGCCACTAACGGCGCCATCGGGGTGGCCATCGACGCCATCCGCAGCGCCAACCACAGCCACTGGTTCGCCTCCCTAACCCGGGAGGGTACGCCAGCGATTCTGCAGTCCGCGGGAAACCCGGACAGCTATCTGATTCTGCGCGGTGGTGGTGCCAGCGGGCCGAACTACCACAGCGAGTCCGTTCGCGACGCCGCCAGCGCCATGGCCGCCGCGGGGATCGAGCCGGGCATTGTGGTGGACTGCAGCCACGGCAACAGCGAGAAGGACCCCGCGCGCCAGACCGTGGTCGCGGCCGATCTCTGCGATCAGATCGAACAGGGCCAGCCGTCGCTGCGGGGCGTGATGCTCGAAAGCCACCTCGTGGGCGGCAACCAGCCCATCGCGGCGCGCGAATCCCTGACCTACGGCCAGAGCATCACCGATGCCTGCCTGTCCCTGGACGCGACGCTGCCGGTGCTCGACAACCTCGCGGCGGCCGTGCGCAGAGCCCGGGGATAAAAAAAACGCACCCCGGGTCGCCCCAGGGTGCGTTATTACCGTTCTGACGGGGCCGCAGAGCGCCCGCGTCAGGTGTTTGTTACCAGCTGTAGCCCAGGCGCAGACGATAGGTCTCGTCGAGTTCTTCCGTGCCTTCCACCGCGCCGGTGTTCAGGTCCCAGGAGACCTCGGCGGCACCCTCGATACCCTTGAGCAGCGGGAAAGCGATGCCCAGGGTGGTCTTCAGGACGATGTTCTCGGCTTCGTCGAGGTTCCAGATGCCCGTGTGATCCAGGTACAGGCGTGAGTCACCGCCCAGGTAATTGCTGCGGACGTGCACGTCCCAGGTACTACCGATGTACTCCCGGTCCTCGGCGCTGACAAAATCTTCCGTGATGTACGCAAGACCGGTTTCCGCTTCGAGCTCAAAGACCGGATCCGTATAGAACTTGCGGCCGATGTAGGGACCGACGGTGGTCCGCAGATCCAGATCGGCGAACAGATCCTGCTCCGCCGAGGCGCCACCGCCCCAGTACCAGTCACCGGTCTGCACGCGGTCATAGCGCGCACGAACGGTCCAGTTCTCGGCATTCTTGGTGCCCTGGGCCTCATCCACCTCGCCGAAGGCCTCCAGGCGATAGCGGTCCTTCAGGCTCTCCCAGCGCCCCTCGACGCGGTAGTCCAGCTCATCCAGCTCCGTGTTGCCGCGCTGGCTGTTGAACGCGACGCTGGCGAGACCACCGAAGTTGTAGCCGTTACCCAGCTCCCAGGGCTCGGGATTGATGCGGGTCAGTTCGGCCAGGGCGTAGCTCTCCGCCGCCTGGGCCTCGAGCTGCAGCTCCTGCCCGTCCACGGTCAGGCCCGAGGCTTCGAGCACCGCACCGTCTTCCATCTGCAGCACCAGGTCCGAAGCCACGCTCATGGCAACGATTTCTTCCTGGGCGATTTCGAGCGTACCGGCGAAGCTGGTCTCGATCGTGACCTTGCCTCCGTCCGCATCCTTGAAGGTGCCCTGGATAACGGACCCATCACGCAACTCAATGCGATCGAGGGCCTGGGCGGGAAAAATCACGCCGGCGATGAGGCCGACAAGTAAAAGCGCAGCGGAGCGCCGCATGGAAAGCAGGGTCATGCTCCATCCTCTGGAATTATCATGGGGAAACGCGCGAATTGTACCAGCGCCGGAACAGCGAATCGGGCGTAAATTTAGTGTAAAACTTCCACTGCATCGCCCCGATGAAGGACGCTGCCGCTACGAATTACAGCATTCATTCCGAAGTAGATCACTCCGTCGCGACGCCGATAGGCCGCCAGGGTCCGGTTGATATGGGGGTCGCGCTGCGCCGTCGCCTGGTCAATGGAGGGAATGGCGCAGCGGGAACACGGCTTGACGATCTCGAGCTCGCATTCACCGACGCGCAGACGTCGCCAGCCATCCTCGCCGTGGGGCGCGGCGCCGCTGATCACCAGGTTGGGACGAAAACGATCCATGGGCACGGGCTGCTCCAGGCGCTCATTGAGCTGATCCAGAGAGGACTGGCCTACGATCAGCAGGGGAAACCCGTCGGCGAAGGCCACCAGCTGCTCTGGCGGCGCGTAGTCTTCATCCACCCCCCGGAGGGCGTTGTCGGGGCAGTGCACCAGACGCACCGGGCGGCCCAGACGCTCGCTCAGCCACGCGTTCACCGCCGCATCGGCGACGGGGGCCACCACGGAATCGTTCCAGACCCGGGCGATGACGCATTCCCCGCCGACTTCGGGCCGATCCAGCTCGAGCTCCTGCTCCTGCCAACGCAGGCGCAGCCCCTGCTCCGTCGCGACCGCGCCGAGCAGCGCCAGGGACTCCAGATTGCGCTGACTAAGAAAGCGCCCCGCCTCATCCACCAGCATCCAGCGTCGATCTCCCGCCAGGCCGAAGCGATCCAGGGCCGCCTCGGTCAGGGGGAGCCCGCGCGCGGATTTCAGGGGATACTGGTACAGCCCCGTGAGCTGGTAATCACTCATGGACGGCGGCCTCACCCCCCAGCGCCAGCAGCTCGGGCCGCAGCCGGGCAATGCGGCGCAGGAACTCGCCGGTGCCCGGGTCCACCCCCGCCTGGGTCAGCCCCAGGCGCACCACCACCATTTCCCACTCGGGAATCACCACCACGCTCTGGCCGGAATTGCCACTGGCGTAGAACAGGTTCTCCGGCAGCCCCGCAAAGGCAACGCCGCCGGTGTTCAGCCAGAAACCTCGCCCGTAGCGGCCCCGGGGATCGGAGTCCCGCGGCTGCACCGAGGCCCGGAGCCACTCCTGGGGCAGCAGCGGCGAGCGCCCGTGCCAGGCGTCGAGCCAGAGCTGCCCCACGCGGAGCCAGTCCCGGGCATTGAGGTAGGCGTAGCTGGATCCCACCTGAACACCGCTGGCATCGGCCTCTGCCACCAGCGATGTCAGGCCCAGGGGTGTGCTGAACTCTTCGCGGATCCACTGGCTGTAGGGACGGTCGAGGGACTGCTGCCACAGGTAGCTGGCCAACACCGTGTCACCGCTGGAATAGGCGAAACGCTGCCCCGGCGCCACTGCCGGCCCCACTCCCGCCGGGATCGCCCACATGGCCCGGGCCTCATAGAGCATGCGCGTGACATCACTGCCCGGCCCGTACTCCTCCTCGAAATCCAGCCCCGACTCCATCTGCAGCAGGTGCAGCAGCGTCAGGTGCGGGTCCAGACCTCCCCGGGTGGTGGGGCTGGTGGCGGGCAAATCCGGCGCGAGCGCCACCACGGGGCGCGTCGGGTCCAGGGCTCCACGCTCCGCCTGCATGGCAATCCAGGTCGCCATGAGGCTCTTGTTCATGGACCAGCCCTGCATCGGCGTGGCAGGGGTGACCGGCGAGCGGTAGCGCTCCCAGCGCTGATCACCGTGGGCGACGATCAGTGCCAGCGTATTGCGCCCACCACCGGCGGGCTCGCCAAAGGCTGCTTCGAAGGCATCGGCGAGGAGCGCAGGCGGGGGCTCTCCAATCACGACGTCGCTGCGCGGTACCGGCGCGCCGGCACCCGGTGCGGCACCATGGAGCGCGCAGCCCTCGGCGCCGCGATACACGGCCTGGGCGGTCACGCCGAGAAGGGAAGCGCGGGCGAGGGAACGGGACCGATCGAGCTCCACTTTCAGGGCCCCCTGCGCAGGGCCGAGCAAGGCCATGCGCGGCCCGATATCCGTATCGAGCACGAAATCTTCCGGCAAGCCGGCGACGAATACCCCCGAACACAGCTGCTTGGCGCTATAGCCGACCGCGACGCGTAAAGCGCCCCGGGCGTACAGCGCCACGGCGGCAAGCACGGCGACCAGGAACAGCATCAGCAGCAGGCGAAGATGTTTCATGAAACTCTCTCTGGAAACCATTGTCCGAAACAGACCCCAAGGAACGGGAGCTGCTGCTAGAATGCCGGGGCTCAGGAGGAACAGCAATGAGTGATCTGGATTTTGACCTGTTTGTTATCGGCGCCGGCTCCGGCGGCGTACGCGCGGCGCGCATGGCGGCGAGCTTCGGCGCACGCGTGGCCATCGCCGAAGACCGCTACATGGGCGGCACCTGCGTCAATGTGGGTTGCGTGCCCAAAAAGCTCTACGTTTATGCGTCGGAATTCGGCAAGGGCTTTGACGACGCAAAGGAATTTGGCTGGAAGAGCAGCGAAAAGCGCTTTGACTGGACCACTCTGCGGGACAACAAGAAGACGGAAATTTCCCGCCTGAATGCCATTTACCGCAACCTGCTCGATGGCGCAGACGCGACGCTCATCAACGGCCGGGCGCGCATCGTCGATGCCAATACGGTCGCCGTGGGTGACAAGCACTACACCGCGCGGAAAATCCTTATCGCCACGGGCGGCTGGCCCTACAAGCCCGACTTCCCCGGCAACGAACTGGCGGTCACCTCGAACGAAATCTTCGATCTCGACCACTTCCCCGAGCGCCTGCTGATCATCGGTGGTGGCTATATCGCCGTGGAATTCGCCGGCATCTTCAATGGCCTCGGCGCTCAGGTAACCCAGCTGTACCGGGGTCCGCTGTTCCTGCGGGGTTTCGACAGCGACATTCGTGCCCACGCGGCGCAGGAAATCCGCAAGACCGGCGTGGATCTGCGCTTCGAAACGAATATCACCCAGCTCGAACGCATTGCCGGGGGCCTGGAGGCAACGCTCACCGATGGCAGCAGCATCGAAGTCGATGCGGTGCTGTGCGCGGCGGGGCGACGCCCGCACCTCGATGGCCTCGGTCTCGAAAACACCGGCGTAAAGCTCACCAGCCACGGCACCATCGAAGTGAACGAGCATTTCCAGACCGCCGAACCCAGTATCTACGCCCTGGGAGATGTGATCGGCGGCATGGAACTGACCCCGGTAGCGCTGGCCGAAGGCATGTCCTTTGCCCACCGCGAATACGGCAATCTGGACAAGGACGTGGACTACGAGTTCATTCCCACGGCGGTGTTCAGCCAGCCCAACATCGGTACCGTCGGCTTCACGGAAAGCGAAGCGCAGATGGAGTTCGGCGAAATAACCCTCTACAAGTCCACGTTCCGGCCGATGAAACACACCATCAGCGGTCGCGACGAAAAGACCTTCATGAAGCTCATTGTGGATGACGCCACGGACCGGGTCGTGGGTGTGCACATGATGGGCCCCGATGCGGGCGAGATCGTCCAGGGCATCGCCATCGCCATGAAGGCTGGCGCCACCAAGGCAACCTTCGACAGCACCATCGGCATCCATCCGACGGCGGCGGAGGAATTCGTCACCATGCGGGAGCCCTGGGGCGAAGACTAGGCCCGGGGCCGCGCCATGGACACACAACTCTGGCAGCTCGCGCTGCTCACCGGCGTGGGGGTGGCTGCGGGCATCATCAATGTGATGGCCGGTGGCGGCTCCCTCATGTCGATCCCCGTGATGATCTTTCTCGGGGTGCCCGGTCCCGTAGCCAACGGCACGAACCGCATCTCCATCATCGCCCAGAACATCGTCGCCATTCGCACCTTCCTGCGCCGGGGTTTCGCGGACTTCCGCCTCAGCCTGAGCCTGGCGGCGGCAGCGATTCCCGGCGGCATCCTCGGAGCCATGGTCGGTGTCCACCTGGACGGGGTGTGGTTCGATCGCGTCGTCGCGGCGGTGATGGTCGGCGTACTCATCTACATGCAACTGCCCGGAGGCAAACGCACTGGCGAAAGCCTGCCCCTGACCCGGCCCCGTCTTGTCGCCGGTCACATACTGATGTTCTTCGCCGGCTGCTGGGGCGGCTTCATCCAGATTGGCGTGGGCTTCATTCTCATGCCCATACTCCACCGCGTCCTTGGCCTGGATCTGGTGCGCACCAACATGCACAAGGTGTTCATCGCCCTGAGTTACAACCTGGTGGCCATCTTCATTTTCGCTGCCGCCGTCACGATCCACTGGCAGTTCGGCATTGCCCTGGCCCTGGGAAACGCCATCGGGGGCTATCTGGGCGCGCGGTTTTCCGTGCAGGGCGGGGAGCGCTGGATTCGTCGCGTGTTTACCCTTGTCCTCCTCGTTTTTGTTGCTAAACTCCTGCTCCCGCAGACAGGTTGACTCCGGTTACTTCTCTTACAGGCAAAGTTCCGCACCATGATTGACGTCGATTCGCTGACTCGTTTCTACGGCAACGTCCCCGCGGTACGCGAAGTTTCCTTCGCTATCGACCAACGCCAGATCGTCGGTCTCCTGGGCCACAACGGCGCAGGCAAAACCACCGTAATGAAAATGCTGAGCGGCTATCTCGAGCCGAGCTCCGGCAGCGTACGCATTGCGGGTCGGGACCTGGCCAGGGAGACCCGTCAGATCCAGCAAAGCCTGGGCTACCTCCCCGAGAGTCCGCCCGTGTACCCGGAAATGAGCATTGGCGAGTATCTGGACTACGCGGCCCGGCTGAAGGGGCTGCGGGGAGAGGAGCGCAAGCGAAGCGTCCGCCACGCGGTCGAGGCGACGGAGCTCGGCGCCCGTTTCCTCGATCCCATCGGTGAGCTGTCGCGGGGCTTTCGCCAGCGCGTGGGTGTGGCCCAGGCAATCCTCGGCGACCCGGAGCTGCTGATTCTCGACGAACCCGGCAACGGCCTGGACCCGGAGCAGAACGAACATATGCGCCAGCTCATCCGCGAGCTGGCGTCCCGCGCCACGGTGATTCTCTCCACCCATATCATGCAGGAGGTCGAGGCGCTCTGTGACCGCGTACTGGTGCTGTCCGGCGGCCAACTGGTCCTCGATGAGCCCCTCGCGGCGCTGCGCCAGAGCAGGCACCTGTTGCTGACCTGCAGCGAAGAACCGGCCAGCGCCCCGGAGCTGGTCAACCGCCTTCCCCAGATCGTCAGCTGCGAGCGACTGCCGGCGGGCCCGGGCCAGCTGTGCCTGCGCATGGAACTGCATCCGGGCACGGCGATGGACACCGCCGCCGGCAACATCAGTCGCGCGATCATCGAGAGCGGTGCGCGGCTCTATGAGCTGAAGCCGGAGGCGCGAAACCTCGAAGACATATTCCGCGAAGCCGTACAGTTCGCAGGAGGCAGCCATGCAGCCTGAGCGCGCCCTGGGTCGTGTGGCCCGCAAGGAACTCCAGCTCTTCTTCTCTTCCCCCGTCGCCTGGCTGTTCCTCGCGGGCTTTCTGGCCATCAGCCTGTTCGTGTTTTTCTGGGCCGAGTCCTTCTTCGCCCGCAACATCGCCGATGTGCGCCCGCTGTTCGAGTGGATGCCCCTGCTGCTCATCTTCCTCAGCGCCGCGCTGACCATGCGCAGCTGGAGCGAAGAGCGCCGCAGCGGAACCCTGGAGCACGTACTGACGCTGCCGGTGCCCCTGTGGCAGTTCGTCGGCGGAAAATTCCTCGCCTGCGCCACGATCCTGGCCCTGGCGCTGGTCGCCACAGCTCCCCTGCCCATCACCGTAGGCCTCATCGCCGATCTCGACCCCGGTCCCGTACTGGCCGGTTACCTGGCGGCATTCCTGCTGGGCTGCGCCTATCTGGCGGTGGGCCTGTTCGTGTCTTCGCGCACCGACAACGCCATCGTCAGCCTCATGGGCAGCGTCGCCGTTTGCGGCCTTCTGTACCTCGCCGGCAGCGATCTCCTGCTGGGTTTCTTCGGCGGCGCCACCGCCGATGGCCTGCGCCTCCTCGGCTCCGGCGCCCGCTTTGAAAGCATCACCCGTGGTGTCATCGACCTGCGCGACCTCTACTACTACCTGGCGGTCACAACGGCGTTCCTCACCCTGAACGTCTATGGCCTCGAGCGGGGCCGCTGGTCCCGCCGCCCCCACGCCCGCCACCGGCGCTGGCGTATCGCGACGGGGCTGGTGCTGACCAACCTGGTGCTCGGCGGAGTGTGGCTGCAGCAGCTACCCCTGCGGGCGGATGTGACCGAGGGGCATCTCTATTCCCTGTCCGAGGCCAGCGAGAACGTCCTCCGGCAGATCGAAGAACCGCTGGTGATCCGCGGCTATTTCAGCGAACGCTCCCACCCCTTGCTCGCTCCCCTCGTACCCCAGCTGCGGGACCTGTTGCGGGAGTACGCCGAGAGCGCCGGCGACCGGGTGCGCGTCGAATTCATCGATCCCGCGGAAGACGCCGCCGCGGAACAGGAGGCGAACCGCAACTATGGCATCCAGGCCACGCCCTTCCAGGTTGCGGACCGCTACCAGTCGGCGCTGGTCAACGCCTACTTCCATGTGCTGGTGAAGTATGGGGACGAGTACGAGACCCTCGGCTTCACGGACTTCATCGAGGTGAAAACCGCCCTCGGCGGAGAGCCCGAGGTGGTGCTGCGCAACCCCGAGTTCGATGTGACCCGGGCGATCCGCGACGTGCTCTACCGCTACCGCAGCGGTGGTGAACTGTTCGAGCAGATCGAGCGCCCCGTCACGCTCCGCGCCTACATTTCCGATGACGCGCTGCTGCCGGACCTGCTCATTGCCTACCGCGATGCCATCTCCGAGGATATCAACGCGATGGTCGCGCGCAGCAAGGGCAAGCTCGATGTCGATATCATCGCGCCGGAGGCGGGCGATGGCGCCGTGGCCCGACGCATCCTCGATGACTGGGGATTCCAGCCCATGATTGCCGCGCTGGGGGACGAGCAGGAATTCTTCTTCTACCTCACCCTGGAAGATGACCACCAGGTGATCCAGATACCGACGGGTGCTTTCGACAGCGACGAGTTTGCCGCCAATCTTGAGGCGGGCTTGCGCCGCTTTGCCAGCGGCTTTACCCGCACTGTGGCCCTGGTGATGCCCCAGGCGTCACCGACCATGCCTGGCATGGCTCCCCCGGGACACAGTTTCGCCACGCTGCAGCAAAGCATCAGCCAGGACCACACCATCATCATGGAAGACCTGAGCGACGGCCTCGTGGATGGCAGCGCCGACCTGCTGATGGTGGTCGCCCCCGAGGCCCTCGACGAAGCCGAGCGCTTTGCCCTGGACCAGTATCTGATGCGCGGCGGCAGTGTCGTCCTCATCACCTCGCCCCGCTCCCTCGAGATGCAGGGCAACACGCTGCGTCTGCGGTACCTGGACAGCGGCCTCGGCGACTGGCTCCGGAATCACGGGGTGCACATCGATGACACGGTGCTGCTGGATGAGCGGCACGCGTCGTTCCCTGTGCCGGTGCTTCGCCGCGTTGGCGAGTACGAGTTCCGGGACATGCAGTTCGTTGCCTATCCCTACCTGCTGGACCTGCGCGACGACGGCCTGGCGGAGCATCCGATTACCGCGAGCCTGCCCCAGCTCACCATGGGCTGGGCGTCCCCCCTCCGCGTCGAGAGCCGGGAAGGGCTGACGGCAACCACTCTGCTGAGCACCTCGGATCGGGCCTGGACATCGGATGCCACCGACGTCATGCCCAGCCTGGATTCCCAGGGTTACCCCGGCCTGGATGCTTCCGGCGCAGACCGGGAACGGGCCTCCGTGGCCGTACTGCTCGAAGGCGAGTTCCACAGCGCCTTTTCTGCGGCGCCAGAGCTGGCGCCCCGGAACGATGCCGACGAAGAGGCGCTGGCCACCGGCTTCATCAGTCAGTCACCGACCTCCGCACGCCTGCTGGTGGTTGCCTCCAATGACTTTGTGAGCGATCAGATCCTCAGTGGCGTGATCGCCGCAGCAGGCACCCAGTACTTCGGATCTCTGGAGTTTCTCCTCAACGCCGTGGACTGGGCCCTGGAAGACAGCAGCCTGACGAGCATTCGCTCCCGGGCCCACTTCAACCGCACCCTGCCGCCCCTGTCTCGCGAAGAGCAGGCGCGCATCGAATACCTGAACTATGGTGCCGCCGCGCTGTTGCTCCTGATGCTGTATGGCCTCTGGCGACTCCTGCGCATGCGGCGCCGCAGCCAACTCGCGGAGCTCATCTCATGATTCGCGCGCTGACCCTGTTGCTCATCCTCCAGCTGGGCATAATCGTGGCCCTCTACGGCCCCCGCGAAGGAGACACGCCGGTCCCCGGAACCTTCCTTGCGCTGAGCGTCTCCGATATCGAGGAAGTACTCATCTCCGATGGGGACAGCGAAGTGCAGCTGCGCCGGGACGACGCCACCTGGACCGCCGCGGGTCTCCCCGTCGATGCAGGCAGGGTCCAGCGCCTGCTGGTGGCACTGGGGCAGGACCCGGGCTTCCGCATCGCCGACAGCAGCTCCGCCCCGACGCGCTTCTCCGTCGCCGAAGACCACTTCGAGCGGCGCATCGACCTGCACAGTGCCGAGGGGAACGCGCGGGTGTACCTGGGCAATGCGCCTTCCTGCGGCAAGCCCCACGCCCGCCGCGATGGCGAGGACGGAATCTACGCCCTGAGCCTGAACAGCTTCGATGTCCCGGCGGACCTCAACGGCTGGCTCGATCGCTCCCTGCTGGCCCGGAGCAATCCCGCAGCGCTGGAACTCTACGGGGCGCGCTTTGACCGCGGCGACGACGGCTGGGAACGGGAAGACGGCACCCCGGTGGACA
>CAXBBA010000028.1:0-10988 GCA_963973805.1 uncultured Halieaceae bacterium
GCCAGAACAGGCCGTGGAAGTTGATGATGTCCTTGCCGATGAAGTGGTACAGCTCCGTATCGCCGCCGGGGAGCCAGAAATCATCGAAGGCCACGCCCTCGCGTTTGCAGAAATCCTCGAAGCTGCCCATGTAGCCGATGGGCGCATCGAGCCAGACGTAGAAGTACTTGTTCTCCTCGTCGGGGATCTCGAAGCCGAAGTAGGGCGCGTCGCGGCTGATATCCCATTCCTGCAGCTCGCTGTCGGTCCACTCCCGCAGCTTGTTGGCGACGGCCTCCTGCAGCGTGCCCGAGGCGATCCACTCCCGCAGCATGTCGGCGAAGGCGGGGAGGCGGAAGAACAGGTGCCGGGACTCGCGTTCCACCGGCGTGGCGCCGGACAGGGCGGAAACGGGGTCGATGAGGTCCGCGGGCGCATAGGTGGCGCCGCAGGCTTCGCAGTTGTCGCCGTACTGGTCCGGGGTTTTACAGTTGGGGCAGGTGCCCTTGATGAAGCGGTCCGCCAGGAACAGGCCCTTTTCCGGGTCGTAGGCCTGGGTGATCTCCCGCGCGGCGATGTAGCCCTTGTCCCGGGCGCGGCGGTAGATGGTCTCGGACCAGTGCCGTGTCTCTTCCGAATGCGTGCTGTAGAAGTTGTCGAAACTGATGCCGAAGGAGTGCGAATCCTGCTCGTGTTCCAGGCGCACGCGGTCGATCTGCTCTTCCGGCGTGATGCCGAGCTTCTCCGCGGTGAGCATGATGGCGGTGCCGTGGGCGTCGTCGGCGCAGATGTAGTAGCACTCATTGCCGCGGGAACGCTGGAAGCGCACCCAGATATCGGTCTGCACCTGCTCCAGCATATGACCGAGGTGTAGGGGGCCATTCGCATAGGGAAGGGCGCTGGTGACGAGAATGCGCCGCGGGTCAGTCATCGCGTGTTGTCCAGATTCAGAGAAGCGCGCCATGATAGCGATTGGCATCGTTGATTTCACGCGCATTGAGGCCCGTGGGAGCACTATCTATACTTGCGGCCTTTTTGGGGTCGGGAAAGGCTATGCAGGACATTCGCCATATCGTTGCCATCGCGTCGGGGAAGGGCGGTGTGGGCAAATCCACCACCGCCGTGAATCTGGCGCTGGCGCTGCAGGCGCAGGGCGCCCGCGTGGGGTTGCTGGACGCCGACATCTACGGCCCCAGCGTGGCCCTGATGCTGGGGGTGGCGGATGGAACCCGGCCCGAGACGAAGGACGGCCAGTTCCTGATGCCGCTGCGGGCCCATGGGCTGGCGAGCATGTCCATGGCCTACCTCGCCAACGACCGTACGCCCATGGTGTGGCGCGGTCCCATGGCCGGGGGGGCGCTGGTGCAGATGCTGGAGCAGACCCAGTGGGGTCCCCTGGACTACCTGCTGATCGATATGCCCCCGGGCACCGGCGACATCCAGCTGACGCTGTCGCAGAAAGCGGCGCTGGCGGGTGCGGTGATCGTGACCACGCCCCAGGACATCGCGCTCCTCGATGCGCGCAAGGGCATCGAGATGTTCCGCAAGGTCAACGTGCCGGTGCTGGGTGTGATCGAGAACATGGCGATGCATACCTGCAGCCAATGTGGCCATACGGAATCGATTTTCGGCACCGATGGCGGCGAGCGCATCGCAAAGGAGTATGGTGTGGACCTGCTCGCCAGCCTGCCCCTGGAGCGTGGCATTCGCGAGGCGACGGACGGGGGGACCCCGCCCGTGGTGTCTGCGCCGGAATCCCCCGCCGCCCTTGCCTACGCGGCTGCCGCCCGCGCTCTGGCGGCGCGCCTGGATGGCGAGGCAGCAACGGAATTTCCCTCAATCAGCATCACCGACGACTGACAGGAACGAGTATGAGCATCAAGGCAGACCGCTGGATCCGGCGCATGGCCCGGGAACACCACATGATCGAACCCTTCGCCGAGGGGCAGGTGCGCTCGGGCGAGGACGGCGAGCGGCTGATTTCCTACGGCACGTCCAGCTACGGCTACGATGTGCGCTGTGCCGATGAATTCCGCGTATTCACGAACATCAACTCCGCGACGGTGGACCCCAAGGCCTTCGATGACGACAGTTTTGTCAGCGTAAAGGGCGATGTCTGCGTGATCCCGCCAAATTCCTTCGCCCTCGCGCGCACCGTCGAGTACTTCCGCATTCCGCGCAATGTGCTCACGGTCTGCCTCGGCAAGTCCACCTACGCCCGCTGCGGAATCATCGTGAATGTGACGCCGCTGGAGCCGGAGTGGGAGGGGCACGTGACCCTGGAGTTCTCCAATACCACGACGCTGCCGGCGAAGATCTACGCGAATGAGGGTGTGGCGCAGATGCTGTTCTTTGAGTCCGACGAGGTCTGTGAGGTCAGCTACAAGGATCGCGGCGGCAAATATCAGGGGCAGACCGGGGTGACCCTGCCCCGCGCCTGATCTGTCCGGGCTAGCTGCTGCTGCCCGACACGGGGGCGCCGGCGATGCTGGCGCTGATGAGGTTCGCTTCCGTGGTCTTGCCATCCTCGACGTGCACCGTGCGCACCATCAGGTAGTCCCAGTCCGGTGCTATCCACACCGATGACTGGCGCTCGGGATCGTCGTGGTCCCGCTCGAAGCGCAGGGTATCGACCCAGCCCATGGGGGTTTCCAGCCGCTCCTCGCCGGCATACAGCAGGCGGTATTCCTTGATCTTGCGGCCGTCCGCCACCTCGAAGAGCATGTCCTCGCGGGGGGTGGAATCGTTCAGCAGCATCAGGCGGAGCTGCTCCTGCTGGCTCATGCGATCCAGCGTGTCGGGGGACTTGGGCAGCTCATACCAGTTCTTCTTGTACAGGCTGCGGACCGTGTCCGACTCCGCATTGAAGTGCACTTCTCGCCGCCGACTGATGGGGCCGCTGAGCTGGTAGACATAGGACTTGGGCTGCACCCGATCGCCATCCACGGCGAACACGCTGACCTCATTGATACCCGCCACGAGCAGCTTGCCGTTGCTCGTGAGGCGACAGTCGCCATTGTCGTCCATGGACAGGCTGCGGCTCAGCTTGATGCTGAGGCCCGAGGTGGAGGTCTTGTAGACCGCCTGGTAGGGCGTCAGCATGTGGTGGTCCCGCGGCCCACCTTCGTCGGCGGCCACTGCGCTGCTGCCCAGGGCCGCGAACAGGGTCAGGACAAGGGCATGGAGTGGCCGCCGGAGCGGGCGCTCAGTCCTGTCCGTTACCGATGCTCGGGGTGCTCTCTGCCTCAACACTGATTGCCTCTCCATCCTTTCGGGCTACGCCGTCGTCAAGTACTACCCTGCCTGTCGCGCACCACTGCACGGCCAGGGGATAGATGCGGTGCTCTTCCCGCTGAACCCGCGCGGCGACGTCCTCAGCCCGGTCACCCTCATTGATGGGGACGCGAGCCTGAATGATCGCCGGACCCGCGTCGAGTTCGGGGATCACGAAGTGCACCGTGGCGCCGGCCTCACGGTCCCCGGCGTCCAGGGCCCGCTGGTGCGTATGCAGGCCCGGGTATTTAGGCAGCAGAGAGGGGTGAATGTTCAATAGGGAACCGTAATATTCCCGAATAAAGAGTGGCGTGAGGATACGCATGAAGCCGGCGAGCACGACCAGGTCGATGTTTTTTGCGCGAAGTTCGGCCAACATGGCCTGTTCGAACCCTTCCCGGTCCTCAAACGCGCGGTGTTCGACGCAAACCCGGGACAGCCCGCGCTGCTCAGCGCTTTGCAGCACCCGGGCCCGGGCATCGTTGGCCAGCACGAGCGCCAGGTCGGCGGTGAGGCGAGTACCGCGATGCGGGGACGGCTCATGACGGGATTTGCAGGGGCGCGTCGCCGGCGATGATTTCGCCGATCTGCCAGGAGGGCAGGTCGTATTCGGCCAGAAGCGCCCTGGCTTCTTCCACGTGCCCGGCGGGCAGTACCACCACCATCCCCACACCGCAGTTGAAGGTGCGGTACATCTCGTCCGTAGCGATGTTGCCCTGCTCCTGCAGCCAGCGGAACACCGCCGGCCATTCCCACTGACTGCCATCGATCGTCGCGGTCATCTCTTTCGGCAGCACCCGGGGCAGATTTTCCGTCAGGCCGCCACCGGTGATGTGGGCCATGGCGTGCACGGGCAGGCGCTCGCGCAGGGCGAGGAGGGGCCGGCAGTAGAGCTGCGTCGGCGCCAGCAGCAGGTCCGCGAGGCTGGCACCGCCTTCTTCCAGCGGGGCCTGCAGATCGGCATGGCTGCGCTCCAGCACCTTGCGAATGAGCGAGTACCCGTTGGAGTGCGGTCCGCTGCTGGCGATGGCCAGCAATGCATCGCCTGCGCGCACCGCGCTGCCGTCGATCACCTCGTCCTTTTCCACCACGCCGACGCAGAAACCGGCGAGGTCGTAATCCCCCTGCTGGTACATGCCCGGCATCTCGGCGGTTTCGCCGCCGACGAGGGCGCAGCCCGCCAGTTCACAGCCCCGGGCGATGCCCTTGACCACGTCCGCCGCGACATCCACGTCCAGCTTCGCCGTCGCGTAGTAGTCGAGGAAGAACAGGGGTTCGGCGCCGCTGACGGCGATGTCATTGGCGCACATGGCGACCAGATCGATGCCGATGGTGTCGTGGCGCTTGAGATCGATGGCCAGGCGCAGCTTGGTGCCCACGCCGTCCGTACCCGATACGAGCAGGGGCTCCCGATATTTCGTCGGCAGGGCGCAAAGGGCGCCGAACCCTCCCAGATTGCCCAGGACTTCGGGGCGTCGCGTGGCCTCGACGGAGCCGCGGATGCGCTCCACCAGCGCATTGCCCGCATCAATATCGACGCCCGCGTCGCGGTAGCTGAGGGAGGAGGTCTGGTCAGAATCGGCCATGGAAGCATCCGGCGGTGAGTAAAGAGGGCGCAGTGTAGCGTCCCGATTGCCGCAGTAAAGGGAATTAGGTGCCGGGGCGCTGTTACAATGGGTCCATGCTTATTCCCACGCCACCGTTGCTGCGCCTGGTTCTCGGCGTATTTCTCATCCTCGGATCGATGACTGTCCGGGCCGAGATCGTGCCCGATGTGTACCGCGCGCGGGTGCCGGTGGATGATCGCCGTGCCCCCACCCTTCAGCGGGCCCGCAGCGAAGGCCTCCTGCAGGTCGTGGTCAAGGCCTCCGGTGACACGTCCGCTGCGCAGAACGAAGCGGTACAGGCGGCGGCCAAAGATGCCTCGCGGTACCTGCGCAGCTACGGCTTTGAAGATGCCGATGCGGGCCTGGCGGCCCTGCTGGACTACGATGAAAGCGCGGTGCGGGAGCTGCTCCGGTCCGCGGACCTGCCTCTGTGGACCGCGAACCGGCCCCGGGTGCTGGCCTGGCTCGTGATCAGCGACACGGACGGGCGGCACTTTGCCTCGGCGGCGGAGACTCCGGAGGTGCACCGCGCCCTGGAGCAGAGCTTTGATCTGCGGGGGCTGCCCCTGCAACTGCCATTGCTCGATATCGAAGACGCCGCCCGCATCAGCCCCGGCGAAGCCTGGCGTCAGTCTTCCGGTGCCTTGCTGCGGGCCTCGGAGCGCTACGGCGATGTGGAAGTGCTGTCCGGCCGCGTCGCCGTGCTGTCGGGGGGGCGCTGGGTCGGTGAGTGGCGCCTGCTCGATAACGGCCGCTGGGTGGAGCGTGCTGTGGACGCCGAATCGCTGGAAGCCTTTGCCCTGAGGGGGGCCGCGCTGGCAGCGGATCTGTACGCGGCGCGCTATGCGGTGGTACCGCGGGAACAGGGTGGCGACCAGCTTCGCATCACCCTGCGCGGTATCCTCTCCTATGCCCACTTCCGCTCTGCGCGGGACGCTCTGCGAGGCTTCGAATCAGTGCGGCGTGTCGTGCCGGAACATTTCGTTGGCGACGAGGTTGTCCTGCGCGTCCAGGCGAATGCGGACCAGCTGCAGCTGGCGAAAATTCTCGAACTCGATCAGCGCTTCGTCGCCACCGCCAGCGCGACCGCGGGGACAGGATTGCAGTATGAGTACATCCCGTGACTGAGTCCTTTCCTCCGGAAATCCCCGTGAATCGCTGGCCCCTGGTGTTCGGCGTGTTCGCGGCGGCGGCGGTGCTCTTCTACCTGCTGCAGCCGATTTTGTTGCCCTTCGTGCTGGGAGCGCTCATCGGCTACCTCGGGGACCCGGTGGTGGATCGTATAGAGGCCCGGGGCGGGAGCCGGACCCTGGGCGTGGTACTCGTGTTTATGGTCCTGTCGGGACTGTGCCTCCTGGCGATGGTGTTTGCGGTGCCCATGTTGCTGCAGCAGCTGGACGGGTTGATCGGCCGCATACCGACGCTGTACGCCTGGCTGCGCGACGTAGCCCTGCCCTGGATTCAGGAACGCACCATGGTCACGGGAGCGCTCCTGCCTCCCATCGACTGGTCCGCGGAGCTCATGGACAACTGGCGGTCCCTGGGCAAGGTGACGGCGCAGACCATCAGCCGCCTGACGGGCTCCGGCGCGGGCCTGCTGGCGCTCATGGCCAACCTCGCCCTGGTGCCCGTGGTGGCGTTCTACCTGATGCGCGACTGGGACGACATCGCCGAGAAGATCCTCACGCTCCTGCCCCGGGACTGGCAGGAGGGCGCGGCGCAGATGACGCGGGAGGCGGACGAGGTGGTCGGCGCCTTCCTGCGCGGCCAGTTCATAGTGATGTGCGCCCTGGGGGTGCTGTACACAATCGGCCTGTGGATGGTGGGCATCGAGCTGGCGCTGCTGCTGGGATTCATCGCAGGTCTGGCTAGCATCGTGCCCTACCTTGGCTTCATCGTGGGTATTGCCGCATCCCTCACCGCCGCTTGGTTGCAGTTCTTCGACTGGATACCGCTGATCTACGTGGGGCTGGTGTTCGGCGCAGGCCAGATGGTTGAGAGCATGATCCTCACGCCGATCCTCGTGGGCGATCGCATCGGTCTGCACCCCGTGGCCGTGATCTTTGCCCTGATGGCCGGGGGCCAGCTGGCCGGCTTCGTTGGCGTGGTGGTGGCGCTGCCCGTGGCGGCGGTGGTGATGGTCTTTGCCCGCCACGCCGTGGCGCACTACCGTCGCAGCAGTCTCTACGGCCGCGATAGCGAGGCGGAGGGGAGCGACGAGGTCGAGGAGGCGGTCGAGGAGGAATGGGTGGCCCTGGCCAGCCCGTCTGCGGAGCAGGACCGGGAGGATGGCTGACGCCCAGTCCGTTCCCCCGCGACCCGCGCAGCTGGCCCTGGAGCTGTCTCTGGATGACGAGGCGACCTTCGCCAACTTCATGGCGCGCCCCGGCCTGGCCCAGCTGTTGGCGGGGCTGCAGGACGAGGGAGTTCGAAACGAGGCACTGCACTTCTTCCACGGCGCCGCCGGAGTGGGCAAGAGTCACCTCCTGCAGGCGTTGTGTCACGAGCGCGAAGGCTCCGTATACCTGCCCCTGGGCCTCGTCGAGGAGCTGCCGCCGGGAGACCTGCTGCAGGACCTGGAGCAGGCGGGGCTGCTGGCCATCGATGATCTCGACCGCGTTGCCGGTCGCCGCGACTGGGAAGAGGCGCTGTTTCACCTGTTCAACCGGGCGCGTGCCGGCGGTTGCCACCTGCTCGTTGCCGCTTCCCGGCCGGCGCCGGACCTGCCTTTGTCGCTCGCGGACCTCAGCTCTCGCCTGGCGAGTGGCCTGACCTGGGCCATGCCCGCCTGCGACGATGAAGAGTTGCGCGATGTGCTCGCGTTTCGGGCGCAGCGCCGGGGCCTGGTGCTTGGGGAGCCCGTGCTGCGCTACCTGTGTGAGCGCAGTCAGCGGGACCTGCCCCAGCTCCTCGCCAGCCTCGAGCGCCTGGACCAGGCATCCCTGGAGCGCCAGCGTGCGATCACCGTTCCCCTCGTGCGGGAAGTCATGGGCTGGTAGTCAGGCCTGGGTCTGCAGGGGCAGCGCCGTGCTGTTCTTGATTTCCGTCACCGCCATGTGGGAGTGCAGTTCCCGCACGTCGGGGTTCGCACTCAGGGTCTCGCGCACAAAACGTTCGTAGTGGCGCATGTCCCGGGTCACGATTTTCAGCAGGTAGTCCCAGATGCCGGTCATGGTGTAGCACTCGAGGACTTCCGGGTAGCGCACGATATCTTCCTCGAAGCTCAGCAGGTTCTGCCGCCCCGTGGACGTGAGGTTCACGGTCGCAAACACGACGATATCCATGCCCAGGGCGTGGCGGTCCAGTAGCGCCACGCGGTTCTTCAACAGCCCCGCTTCCTCGAGGCGGTGAATACGCCGCCAGCAGGGGGACTGGGACAGATTGACCCGTTCGGCGATGGCCGCCGTGCTCAGGCCGCTGTCATTCTGCAGGAGATCGAGAATCGCCAGGTCAGTTTTGTCGAGATCCATGGGTATAAAATTCTAATGCTTGATCAACTTGTGCATAGTTTATGCGTAAGACGGTGAAAGGGGTAGCCGGATTGCATAACAAATTCTGCGCCATTGCGTAGACTTTCTGGGCATAACATCGCGAGGAATGCCCATGACTGGTACCGCCCAACGCGGGATACGAAAACTGTCCCTCGATGATAAATACGCCCTTGACGCCACCCGGGCGTACATGACCGGCATCGAAGCGCTGGTGCGCCTGCCCATGCTGCAGCACCAACGGGACCAGCAGCGCGGCCTGAACACGGCGGCGTTCGTATCGGGCTATCGCGGCTCACCCCTGGGCGGCGTGGACCAGGCACTCTGGAAGGCCAGACCCTGGCTGGATCGCCACAACGTGCATTTCGAGCCGGGTATCAACGAGGAACTGGCCGCCACCGCCGTGTGGGGCAGCCAGCAGACCAACCTGTTTGGCGGTGCTCGCTACGACGGCGTGTTCGGAATGTGGTACGGCAAGGGCCCGGGTGTGGACCGCAGCATGGACGTGTTCAAGCACGCCAATGCCTTCGGCACTTCGCCCTATGGCGGCGTGCTGGCGGTGGCCGGTGACGACCACGCCTGCAAATCTTCCACGCTTCCCCATCAGTCCGAGCACAACTTCATCGCGGCGTCGATTCCCGTCCTGAGCCCCGCCAACGTCCAGGAGGTGCTGGACCTGGGAATCTTTGGCTGGGAGCTGTCGCGCTATTCCGGCTGCTGGGTGGCCCTGAAGGCGATCACGGAGAACATGGACTCGGCGATCTCCGCCGATATCGATCCCGCGCGCATCCAGATCACCATCCCCGAAGGTTTCGAGCTCCCGCCGGGCGGCGTCCACGCTCGCTGGCCCGACAAGCCCATGGAGCAGGAAGAACGCCTCAATCGCTTCAAGATCTACGCGGCGCGGGAGTTTGCCCGGGTTAACGGCCTCAACCGCATCGTGCTGGACAGCCCCAATCCCCGCCTGGGGATTATCACGTCGGGCAAGGCCTACCTGGATGTCATGCAGGCCCTGGAGGACATGGGCATCACCGCTGCGGTGGCCGCCGAGATCGGCCTGCGCGTGTACAAGGTCGGTATGCCCTGGCCCCTCGAACCCCAGGTCACCCACGACTTTGCCGAGGGCCTCGAAGAGATCCTGGTGGTGGAGGAAAAGCGTTCCGTGATCGAGGATCAGCTCACGGGCCAGCTGTACAACTATTCCGTCGCCGCGCGACCGCGCGTGATCGGAGAATTCGACGAGAAGGGGCAGGACCTGCTGCCCAACCGCGGAGAACTGACCCCGGCGATCGTCGCCCTGGCGATTGCGTCCCGCCTCCGGCGCTTCTACAGCTCACCGACGATGGATGAGCGGATTCGCTGGATAGAAGAAAAGGAATTGTCCCTGGCCCGACCCACGGATCTGGCGGAGCGCGTTCCGCACTTTTGCAGTGGATGTCCGCACAATACCTCCACGCGCCTTCCCGAGGGCAGCCACGCCATGGGTGGCATCGGCTGCCATTACATGGCGACCTGGATGCCCGATCGTCCCACGCTGACCTTTACGCAAATGGGAGGCGAGGGTGTGACCTGGATCGGCCAGGCACCGTTCACGGATACGCAGCACGTGTTCCAGAACCTGGGCGACGGCACCTACTTCCACTCGGGCATTCTCGCCCTGCGGGCTGCGGTGTCCTCCGGGGTGAACATCACCTACAAGATTCTCTACAACGATGCCGTCGCCATGACCGGCGGGCAGCCCATCGACGGTTCCCTTTCGATTCCCGACCTGCTGCGCCAGATCAGTGGCGAAGGGGTGCGCCGCATCGCTCTGGTGAGCGACGAGCCCCAGGGCTGGCGGGGACTGATGCCGGCGCTGGATGGATTGAGCCTGCATCACCGCGATGAGATGGACGCGGTGCAGCGGGAGCTGCGCGACGTGAAGGGTACGACGGTCATCGTCTACCAGCAGACCTGCGCCGCAGAAAAGCGCCGCCGCCGCAAGAAGGGCGTCCTCGAGGACCCCGCCAAACGCCTGTTCATCAACGATGCTGTGTGCGAGGGCTGCGGTGACTGTTCCGTGCAGTCGAACTGCCTGTCCATCGTGCCCAAAGAAACGCCCCTGGGGCGCAAACGTCGCATCGATCAGAGTGCCTGCAACAAGGACTACAGCTGCAATAACGGCTTCTGCCCGAGCTTCGTCACGGTGCTTGGGGGCAGCCTGCGCAAGCCGGAGACGGCGGATGCGTCGACCGTGGTATTCGACCCCCTGCCCGAACCCGCGTTGCCGGATATCAGCGAGCGTCCCTGGAACACCGTGGTAACGGGCGTTGGCGGAACCGGTGTGCTAACCATCACCGCACTGGTGGCCATGGCGGCACATATCGAAGGCAAAGGCTGCGCCACCATGAACCAGACGGGCCTCGCGCAGAAGTTCGGCGCTGTGGTCTCCCACGTGCGCGTGGCGAGCCAGCAGGAAAACATCATGGCGGTGCGTATCCCCGCCGGCGAAGCGGATCTGCTCCTGGGCTGTGATCTGGTGGTCACGACAACCTATGAGGCCATGGGCAAGGCGGCCCACGGTCGTACGCACGCGGTGGTGAACGACGCGGAAGTGCCCACGGCGAGTTTTATCCTGGATCCGGATGCGCGCTTCCCCACC
>CAXBBA010000029.1:0-10946 GCA_963973805.1 uncultured Halieaceae bacterium
TCGATCTCCAGCCCCCGAATGTCTGCCTCCGCCGCGTTGCGGATAACCGTGTTGTTGTTCTCCACGTCCTGGAACTGGTAATCCTCATAGTCGTACATGAAGGCGGCGGAGTTGAGGCGCAGGCGGCCCCCGGCGAGTTCCGTTTTCAGGCCGACTTCATAGGCGGTGATCTGTTCCGGATCGAAGGGTGTGTTCTGGTAGCTGCCCACATTGAAGCCACCGGCCTTGAAGCCCTGGCTTACGGAGCCGTAGGCGAAAATGTCGTCGTTGATCGTGTAGTTCAATCCGAGTTTGGGGGTGAAGTCATCGAAGCTCGCCTCGTCGAATTCGGCGACGTTGTCGAGAACATCGGAGGGGAAGTTCAGGAAGCGCACGGCGTTGTCGCCGTCGCGGGTCTCGTCGCTGTAGCGCATTCCCAGTACCACGTCGAGGCGGTCCGTGAGGCGGTACGTGGCTTCACCAAAGACTGCCACGGCCTCCGTTTCCGAGCGTCCGTTGAGCATGAGAAGGCAGCACTCATCATCAGACGGGAAGCCGAACTGCTCGTCGGCGAAGGGCAGAAAGTACTCGTTGCGGATGTCGTTCTCTTCGCTGAAGTAGTACAGGCCGAGAATCCAGTTGAGTCGATTTTCCGCTGGTGAAGCGAGCTGGAATTCCTGACTGAACTGGTCATGATCTTCTTCACGCAACTGATCGACACCGAAGGCGCCGGTGGCGTCGAGGTCATTCCGGTTGAGGGGATTCGTGTGTTTGTAGGCGGTGATCGACGTCAGGGTGTAGTCGCCGATATCCCAGTCCACACGCGCCGTTGCGCCGTAGATGCGTGGCTTGTTGAAGTGGGGCAGATCCGAATCCTGGCGCCGGGACAGGGGGTTGGCGGGTACTTCGCCGCCACGCTCCTGCAGGTAGTTGCGGAAGAAGGGGTTGGTTCCGGTGCCCGGATTGAAGTAGAGCCAGACCGAGTTCTGGTCGTCGGCTTCGTAGTAATCCGCTTTGAGGCTGATGGACAGGGTGTCCGTGGGCTGCAGATCCAGGGTACCGCGGACCATGAACTCGTACGTATTCTCGACATCGGATTCGACGCTGCCACCGCCCAGGGGGTCGGTGACGGGGCGGGAGAGCGTCGTGTAGCCATCCTGGCGTTCTGTCTGGAACGCAAGGCGAAACTGCGCCTTGTCGCTCAGGGGACCGCTGACCGCGCCGAACACACGGTAGCGGCTGTAGTCTCCCAGCAGCAGGGACGCATCGGCGGACCACTCATCCGTACCCCCTTTCGTGATGACGTTGACGGAGCCGCCGGTGGCATTTCGGCCATAGAGCGTACCCTGGGGACCGCGAATCACCTCGACGCGATCCACATCGAAGAAGGCCGGTACGGCAGCGGAGGAGCGCGATAGATACACCCCGTCCTGGTGCAATGCCGTGGAGCTGTCGGAACCGCCGATAATCCCCGAGTAACCGATGCCACGGATATATATCTGCGCTTCTCCCTGAAACAGCGCAACGTTCATGCTCGGCGAGGAGATGCCCAGATCTTCGATATCGTCGATGGAGCGGCTGACGAGATCGTCGCTGCTCAGCGCGCTGATTGCCGCGGCGGTGGACTGGAGATCGGTGACGCGCCGCTGGGCGCTGACCAGAACCTCCTCCATAAACGCCTGGGCGGATGCCCCGGCAGCCTCCAGCGAGAGTAAGGCGACGACGAGTTTGCTCTTATAATTATTCATAGGTGTGTATTCCTGATAGCTGCAGATTGCCCGTGCAGCATAGGAGTCGCAATGGGGGGGTGGCTTGGTTACGGGAGCAACGGCACTTGCTTCCCCGTGCAGCGTTGGGGTCAACTTGTCTGCATGCGCCATGGAAGTTGTTTCACGAGGCAACCCCTGGAATTGCCTGCTAAGCTACGCTGACTGCGCAAGAATTCAGTTGCGTGCACTGCGGAGAATATAAAATCAATACGCAGATCCAATCGATAGACCCGTCCATGGTGCGCTGGAGCACCGAGGACGAACCGGAGGCCCGGCGCGGGGAGGCGTGGGAGGCCATGCTCCAGGTGTCCCATTTGCCCTGGCGTCTGTGTGCCCGCCCCAATCTGGATTTCAATGCATCCCTGATCATGCGTCAGTTCGACGGCTACCGGCTGATCAAGTGTGCCTGTGACGCGACGCGGGGCACCCGCTCGGTCAACGAGATTTCCAGCACCAGTGGGCGAGCGCTCAGTCTGCTCCATCTGCGCCGGGGGCGAGAAGCGATCACCATTGCCGATACCGAGATTATCCTGCACGCCGGTGATCTGGTGCTCTGGGACAGCGAGCGCCCCATGACCTTCGATGTTCCGGAAAGCCTCGAAAAACTGACGCTCATGTTTCCCCACTCTGCGCTGACGAGTATTTTTCCCAATGCGCAGGACTACGTGGGGCGCGTGATTGCGGCCCGGCCGGGACTCTCGACTCTGCTGACAAGCTATCTCGACACGCTCTGTGATCAGATGGGTACCATGAGCAACGAAGATTTGACGGCGGCGATGAAACCGACGATGGATCTTTTGGCTACTGTGCTCACGATGGAGTCGCGCCTGCCCCGCCAGTCCCTGCGGGCGCTGTCGCTGGCGCGGGTGCAGCAGTACATCATCAAGCACCTGGCGGACCCCCTGCTTTCACCCAGCACCATTGCCGAGGGCAATGGGATCACCGTGCGCTACCTCCATCATCTATTCGAGGATGTGGGGTCGAGCGTGTCCTGCTGGATCAAGCGCCTGCGTCTGGAGCGCTGCCGGGATGACATCCGGTGCTCCGTGACAACGGGGCGTAGTATCACGGAGATTGCCTTCAGCTGGGGCTTTAACGACCTGAGTCATTTCAGTCGGGCGTTCAAGGCCCAGTTCGATGTCGCGCCCCGGGACTACCGCCGTCTCGCGCTTGGTGAGGCGGGGCAGGCGATGGCCTCCTCAGCCTAGGGTTTCGAGCAGTTCACAGCAGCGGCTCAGAAACTGGTTGGCCGGTGCCCCATCGATCCACTGATGATCCACGGTGAGAGATAGACCCAGGGTGGGTCGCACCGCCAGCTCACCCTCCGGCGTAATCCAGGGACGCTGCAGGAGCGCCGAAACGCCCAGTAGTGCGACCTGGGGTGGGTTCAGGATCGGTGTGAAGGCTTCCGTGCGTCCCTTGCCAAGGTTGCTGATTGTGGTGGTGGCGCCGCGCATCTGAGCGGGTTTGAGCGCGTTCCCGACCGCTGCGCGTACCAGGCTTCGCCGCGCTGCCGCCAGCTCCCGCAGGTCCATGGCGTCCGCGTCGCGAATCACGGCTACGGTCAGGTGCTCCGTCACACCGATGGCGACGCCAAGCTGTATGCCGTCACTGGGCAGAAACTGCCCCGATTCGCAGGTGCCGTTGAGCGCGGGATACTCGCCGAGGCAGCGCAGATAGACCCAGGCCACCGCATCTTCCAGCGTTACCGCAGCACCCGCGGTTTTCTCCTTTTGCACCAGGGCGAGGGCGGCGCTGGCATCGACGGTGGCGTGGAAACTGAGCTGGGCCGTCTGCGCCAGGCTGTCGCGCATGCGGCGGGCGATGAGTCCGCGCACGCCGCTGAGGCGCCGGCCCCTTTGCAGCTCATCCATGGTCAACGGATACGGGCGATGGGCTCGCCGGTATTCACCGGCTGCTCTTCGGGCAGAAGGATTTGCAGCGTACCGGAAGCAGGAGCCGCAACGTCGTGCGCCACCTTCTCCGTCAGAATCTCTGCGATTACCTGTCCCTCCGAGACCTGCTCTCCGGACTGGTAGTACCAGGTGCCTATCGTGCCTTCCTGATCTTCATCCCAGAGGCCTTCGGGGACGTAAACTTCCGTTGTCATTGGCGGTCCTCCCGTTGCTCCAGAACGGCGCGCAGCACATGGTCCGCGTTCGGCAGAAGGGGCCGCTCCAGGGCGGGGGAAAAGGGAATGGGGATGTCCGGGAAGGCGATGCGGCGCGGTGCCGCCTTCAGGCTGCCAAACGCGCGGTCGCAGGCGGTGGCGATGATCTCCCCCGTCACTCCATAGCTGAGATAGTCATCGTCGATCACGACGAGGTGGCCGGTTTTCTCCAGGGAGCTCTGCAGGGTGTCCTTGTCCAGGGGCACGAGACTGCGCAGATCGATGACCTCCGCTTCCACGCCGCGCTCGCTCAGGGCGCTCGCCGCTTCCATGGCTACGTGCAGGGTTCGTCCGAAACCCACCAGCGTGACATCGCTGCCCTCGCGGCACACTTTCGCCTTGCCCAGCTCCACCACGTAGGGCGCGTCCGGCACATCGACGACGGTGTTCTTCTCGGTCCCCAGCCAGCCCATGCCCTGCAGGGCCTTGTGGTACATGAACACCACGGGGTTGGGGTCGCGGATGGCGGCGGCGAGGAGCCCCTTGGCGTCGTAGGCGTTCGAGGGAATAACCACTTTCATTCCCGGAAGGTGCGCGAAGGTGGAGAAAAGGCACTGGGAGTGCTGCCCCGCGTCACCGTAGCCGCCGCCAACGGAGGTCATGAGCACCATGGGGACGGGCGACTGGCCTCCGGAGAAGTAGTTGTTCTTGGCCGCCAGGTTGTAGATCGCATCCATGCACACGCCGAAGAAGTCCACAAACATGAGCTCCACCACGGGCTTCATGCCCACGGCGGCCATGCCCACGGCGGCGCCGATGAAGGCGGTTTCCGAGATCGGCGTATCCCGTACGCGCTCCGCGCCAAATTCTTCTAGCAGGCCCTGGCAATTGCCGAACACGCCGCCGAGGGCCGCGATGTCTTCGCCCATGACCACGACGCTGTCGTCATTGCGCATTTCGCCGGCGATCGCTGCCGCCATGGCGCGGGCAATGGTCAGTCGTTGCTGGGCGACCTCGTTGGCCGGGGTGGAATTCATCGTGCTGCTGTCAGGCGTAGACATGTCGGTATGCCTCCTCCAGATCGGGTAATGCGGATTCGCGGGCGTACTGCATCGCCGCTTCGACGGTGGCGGCAGCTTGCGCGTCCAGGGTTTCGTAGTCCTCGTCGCTGATGGTGCCGCTGGCCACGAGCTTGCTGCGGTACGGGGGAATGGGGTCCTGGCTGTCGAGGTGGGCGCGCTCTTCCTCAGGCCGGTACTGCTCCGCGTCACCCATGAAGTGTCCTTCGAGGCGCGTGGTCTTCAGCTCCAGCAGGGAAGGGCCGCCACCGCTGCGGGCTCGTTCAACGGCTTCACCGGCGATGCGATAGATGTCGTCCGGACAGTTGCTGTCGACCCGGTAGCCGGGCATGGAGTAACCCGCCGCCCGCTCAGCGTTGCTCGCAACCGCCGTGGAGCTCTCCTTGCTCACCGAGATGCCCCACGCGTTGTCCTCGATAACGAATATCACGCCGACGTTCCAGACGGCGGCGAGGTTGAGGGATTCGTGGAATGCGCCCTGATTGGCTGCGCCTTCACCGATGAAGCTGACGGCGATGCCTGCATCGCCGCGCAGGCGTCTGCCCAGCGCCGCGCCGACGGCGGGCCCCATGCCTTCGCCAATGATTCCGCTGCAACAGAAGTTTACGGAGTCGTCGAACAGGTGCATGTGACCGCCCCGTCCCCCCGAAAGCCCCGTGGCCTTGCCGAAGATTTCGGCGGTCATTGCGTTGAGTCCCACCCCCTTCGCTATAGCGATGTGATGGGGACGGTGGGTGGCGCTGACGAAGTCCTCCGGTTTGAGGTGGGCGCACACGCCCACGGCGCAGGGCTCCTGGCCGCTCGACAGATGCATTTCGCCGGGTATGGGGCCGTTGGCCATGTTGAAGCGCGGGCTCTTGCCTTCCATGTAGGCGGCTTTCAGCGCGTTTTCGTAATGCCGGCTCAGCAGCATGTTCCGCAGCATCCACAGGGCGGTTTCTCGATCCGGGGACATCCCTTGCTACTCCTTGCCGCCATCGCGCGGCTTGTATTTATGCGATGGACCTCACTCTACGGAGTGGCGCAGCTTTGGCATGGGCGACAGTGCACTGGCGGTTGTTCTGCAGCGCAGTGTCGCCGGTGCTGTGGGAATGCCCGGTGCGGGCGAGGGGGATTGGGCGCCTCAGACTGTAGAGGCGGCGGGAACGCGCGGTACGGCCGCTTCTACGGAGCCGCCCAGTTCCTGGCGATAGAGGGACTCCAGGTGGCTGCAGGCGGAGCGTATGCCGCCCAGCTCTGACGGCAGTACCGGGTCCAGCACGCTGACGCGAATCTCCGCGGGCCTGATGAGCATGCCGCCCTTCGGCAGCGCGTCCTTCACGTTGTGCAGAACGATGGGCACGATGGGGACCTTGGCCTTCTTGGCCAGAAAGAAAGCACCCTGCTTGAAAGGTTGCAGCGTGCCCAGGGTGCTGCGCGTCCCCTCCGGTGCGATGACGAGGGAGCGCCCGTCCCCAAGAACCTTCAGGGCCTGCTGGAGCACCGCCGACTGATCCTGGCCGCTGCGATCCACAAAGATCGTGTCGACCTGGCGGAGCAGGGGGCCAATGATCGGGGCCTGGGCCATCTCTTTCTTGCAGAACGCCACCACATCCTGCTCCAGCAGGCTTGCCAGCACCACGGCGTCCAGCAGACTCTGGTGATTGAAGATAAAGATGCAGGGGCGATGGGCGGCGAGATGCTGCTGGCCTTCTACGCGCAGCGTCAGGCCCGCGGTGCGGCTGGCCAGCTTGCCGAGCAGTCGGGTCAGGCCATTGGCGCGCTCCTGACTGCCGATGCCCAGGGCGCCCCCGACGCGGCCTGCGAGCCAGGTGCTGGCAACTGCCTGGGTCGTCAGGCTGGTGCGGGTCAGCGATGCGATGTTGGCACCGCCGCGGGAGCGGAACCTCAGGATTGGCCAGTGCTGTTGTTGCGCATGGCGGGCCAGGCGTTCCGACGGGTTTACCGCCACCGGGTGCCCGACGGCCTTGAGGAGGGGCAGGTCGGCCTTGGAGTCCGTGTAGAACCAGGCGTCTTCCATTCGTCCGCCGTGCTTGCGGAGCATGGAGCGCGCTGCGAGTACCTTGCCCTCGCCGTGGCACATGGGGGTCTTCACCGCTCCGGTGAAGCGGCCGTCCTCCACGACCAGCTGGGTGCAGCAGATCTCGTCGATACCCAGCACGCGGGCGATAGGCTCAGCCTGGTAGCGGCTTGCCGATGTCACCATGATGATGTGGTGGCCTGCCTGACGGTGAGCCTCAATCAGCGCGATGGATTCCGAAAAAATCTTCTGGGCCAGATAGTGGTGATAGGCCCGTTGGCCCAGGTCTTCCAGCGCTCTCTCGTGCATGCCTTTCAGGGCGCGGCTAACCTGGCGGGCCATGCGTTGGTAGCTGCCTCCCTGAAGGCGGCGGCGCTTCCGCCTGATAAGGTCCTGCATCAGGGTGGCGGCCTGCTGCCACTCTCCATCACTGAGGCTCTTGGTGATGGTCTCCCGGGCCAGGGCGAGGATGGAGTAGCCGGAGATCAGGGTGCCGTCGAGGTCGAAGAACGCCACGCGCACGGTGCCATCCGCCGGCGGTAGCCTGCCCGTGTAGTTCGCGATGTCCGTTGTTGCCATAACGCCATGCACCCGCGCTGCGTTGAGGATTCGAGTCTCGAAAGCCACCTGTAGGGAAAGCAATAATCCTGCCATCGCCGGGAAGAGTCCCGAGGGGCGCTTTTCCAGAACAAGTTGATGGATTTTCCACGACTATCACTGCAGATAAATGAATTCGTCGGCGAATGTTCTTTGTTTGGTGTCGTTGCGGGGTCGCGATGCACCAATGGGGGGCAGGTCGCGCGCCCGCGGACGAAAGAAGTACCTGACAGTGTAGTTGTCGGAGGGGGATGCGTTTGTCGTCACTCCCCCCCTCTTGCCAATCCCATATGGCCAGTATTCGAATTGAACAAAGGTGGCGTTGTACCAGTCCTTGTCTTTTCCGAGGTTCAGGGCAAGGCTTCGTTCGTCCCCCATATAGACACGGGTGGTCACGATGTCATAAGCGTGGGAGAGAGCAGGTGTTATGGTGTCGGGGTAGAGAATGCTCCGGTTCTTTAACTGCCTGAGCTGCTGGAATTCATTGATCAGCTACGCCAAAGCCCGTTGGGACGGCTGGCCAGAACGCTGACATCCTGGCTTGAATCCATCGTCATGATGTAGCGATTCAGCAAGAGCAATGGGCTCACGGAGGGTTATCACACCAGGATGGAGATGATGACGCGGAGGGCCTACGATTTCAGGAACTTTGAGAACTATCGACTGAGAGTCATGACCCATTGTGGATGGGATGGCATCATCAACCGTGTTTAGTGAGAAACGGTCCATCCCCCGTTAATTGGGGAGAGCCGAGCCGGAGAGCCCGACGTTTTTCAAAATGGTGCCCAGTAGAGGACAGCCCACTCCACCAGTTCTAAGTCCCTGATTCGGATGGAGACCCGGTCCGCTGGTCAGTGCTCGTCACAATATCATGTCACAACCCGCTAGCTGTCTAAAAGCCACTGTGCGCGGCGCTGCGCGGCTGCGTGGAGACGCTCCTAAACTCTAGCTGGCTGAGCTAGGATTACCGGCTGAATCCGCAAGCAGCTTATTGGTCAATAAATGTACGAAAACGCATTCGATGCGATAGAGAAGAACCTGCGCAATGAGGCAGGCATCAGCAACGAACTCGACTACGTGGAGCAAATCTCGTGGGTGCTGTTCCTAAAGTACCTTCACGACCTCGAAGAAGAGCGGAAAGACCGAGCGGAGCTAGAGGGTGACACTTACTCGCCCATCATCGACGCGGAGCACAGCTGGAGTACTTGGGCGGCTCCCAAGGTCGATGGCGAGTTCGACCACAATGCAGCGATGATAGGTCAGGACCTGATCGACTACGTTGACCGCGAGCTGTTCCCGTACCTTGCCCAGTTCCGCCAGTCCGCCAGCGGGCCCCGGACCCTCGAATACAAGATCGGCGAAATCTTCACGGAGCTGCGCCCCAAGTTCCGCGACGGCTACATCTTGCGCGATGTATTGGAGGTCGCCGACTCGCTGTCCTTCAGCACGCAGGAGCAGCGTCACGAGCTGTCGGAGCTGTATGAGACCCGGATACGCCGTATGGGGAACGCAGGGCGCAACGGAGGCGAGTATTACACCCCTAGGCCGCTGATCCGGGCCATGGTGAAGGTAACGGACCCTAAGATCGGAGAGACGGTCTACGACGGTGCTGTGGGCTCTGCGGGCTTCCTGTGCGAGGCGTATGAGTACATGCGCCGTGACGATCTGTCAGCCGCCGAGTTCAACAAGCTCCAGACCGAGACGTTCTTTGGGCAGGAGAAGAAGTCCCTCGCCTACATCATCGGTATCATGAATATGGTGCTGCATGGCATCGAGGCACCCAACATCGTCCATACGAACTCACTCAATGAGAACGTGATGGATATTCAGGAGAAGGACCGGGTCGATGTCATCCTCGCCAATCCTCCGTTTGGTGGAGGCGAGAAAAAGCAGGTCCAGCAGAACTTCCCGATTCGATCCGGCGAGACCGCGTATCTTTTCCTCCAGCATTTCATCCGTAAGCTGAAAGCCGGTGGTCGTGCTGCCGTGGTCATCAAAAATACGTTCCTGTCGAACACGGACAATGCGGCGGTCGGAGTCCGACGGGAGCTGCTGGAGACCTGTAACCTCCACACGGTCCTCGACTGTCCCGGCGGGACCTTTCAGGGCGCAGGCGTGAAGACCGTCGTGCTGTTCTTCGAGAAGGGAGCACCGACGCGGAGCACTTGGTATTACCAGCTTGATCCAGGTAGAAACCTTGGGAAGACCAATCCGCTGAATGATGATGACCTCGCGGAATTCGTCGAGCTGCAGGCGTCCTTCGGCGACGGAGAGAAGAGCTGGTCTGTTGCACGTGCCGACCTTGATGCAGACACGCTCGACATGTCGGTGAAGAATCCGAACGTCCCAGAGGAGGAGGCGTTGCGTTCACCGGAGGAGATTATCGACGAAATACTAGCTCGCGACGCTGAAACTGCAGTGATACTGCAAAGCATACGAGCGCTACTGTGAGTGCGAATTGGAAAGTTGTGCCGCTCGGGGAGGTCGCAGAAGTTATAGGCGGAGGTACTCCCTCGCGACGAAACGCGGAATACTACTCTGGTGACATCCCATGGGCGACAGTTAAGGATATGAACTGTGAACTGCTGGAGAGGACTGAACTAAGAATCACCGCTGACGCCGTCGCGAGTTGCTCTACCAAGGTCATTCCATCTGGTGAGGTGGTCATCGCGACGCGGGTTGGACTGGGCAAGGTTTGCCTCCTCAACCAAGATACTGCAATAAATCAAGACCTCAGGGCTATCGTTCCGAGGGGGCATGGCGAGCTTGATAGAAGATTCTTGTTCTACTGGTTTAGAAGCATCGAAAAGCAAATCAAGGATGCTGGAACGGGAGCGACCGTCAAAGGCGTCAAGTTGCCGTTCGTGAAGTCCCTGCCTATTCCCCTCCCGCCCCTCGACGAACAGCAGCGAATCGTTGAGATTCTTGATGAAGCGTTAGAGGGGCTGGATCGGGCGCGGGAGAACACAGAGTCGTGTGTCCAGAGTTCTCGCGAGCTCTTTGATGCTGTTTTACGCTCCGAAGCCAAGGAAACCTCTGCATTGGGTTCGTACGTGAACATACGTACAGGCAGATTGAATGCAAACGCGGCGGTGGATGAGGGCCAATATCCATTTTTCACTTGCTCGAGAGAAGTGTCTCGAATCAACACTTACGCATTTGACTGCGAGGCAATCTTGCTCGCTGGAAATAACGCTTCTGGTGATTTCAATGTCAAGCATCACAGTGGGAGGTTCAACGCCTACCAAAGGGTCTACGTAATAGAAATCACTGATGAATCTGTTCTTGATTATCGATATCTGTACTGGCAGATGGTCCGTAGTCTGGCTGAGCTTAAGAGCCAGTCAGTGGGAGCCGGTACAAAGTTTCTCAGAATCGGGATGGTACAAAAC
>CAXBBA010000030.1:0-10879 GCA_963973805.1 uncultured Halieaceae bacterium
AGCCGGTGCTGCCCGACAACTGGATTGCGTCAGCAACGCGGCATCAGGTGGGTATCGGTGCAGAAGGCAGGGGTTACGGGTACCAGTGGTGGACCTACGATGATGGCAGCTATGCCGCCCGCGGTATCTTTGGTCAGGGGATTTTCATCGACCCCCAACGCGACCTGGTGATCGCCTCGAACAGCAACTGGCCCCGGGCGACAGAACGGGAAGCACTGGATCCCCAGCGCATGGAGTTCTACCGCGCGGTGCAGGCCGCGGTGGATGCTGAGATGGAGAACTGAAGGCGCGAGGCTTTTCTCCCAAGCGATGGAACAAAGCCAGGCATCTCTGCCTGGCTTTGATCTGATCAGCCTTCGCGATGCAGACCGCAGATCTTGTGGCCATCGGGATCGAGGAAATAGCACAGGTGCAGCACACCCATGGAACTTTCCCGCGGCCCCGGCGGCTCTTCAATATCCGTTGCACCCGCTGCAATAGCCGCAGCGTGGAGCTCTTTTACCTGCTCCGGCGAATCACAGGCCAGGCCGATCGTGGCGCCATTGGCGGTACCGGCGGGCTCCCCGTTGATGGGCTGGGTGATCGCAAAGATCGAACCGTTATGGATGTAAAAGAGCCGCGTCTGACCCGTAGCGTTGACGTCGACCATGGGTTCACCGGCACCCAGCACGCTCAACACCTTGGTGTAAAACTCCCTGGCCCTGTCTACGTCGTTGGTTCCGATCATGATGTGACTGAACATATTTTCCTCCTTTTAGGCATTATCGGTATGGCGAGGCAGCAGTGTATACCCAACACCGCAGCTGAGCAGCCGCTGTTTTGTTACTGACACAGGAACCCCAAATCGATGAATCGCAATACCCGCGAAGATGTTCCTGCCCAGGCTGCGCCCCTGCCACGCACCGTCGGATTCCTCGGCACCGCCCTGATCCCGGTGAACGGCATGATCGGCGCCGGCATCTTTGCACTGCCTGCCATCATGGTGGCCGCTGTGGGCAATTTTGCCCCGTGGATGATGCTCATCGGGGCGCTGCTGATGCTGCCCCTGACCCTGGCCTTTGCCCTGCTGGCAACGCGCTTTGATCGCCACGGCGGCCCGGTGCTCTACACCCACGCCGCCTTCGGCCCGTTCATTGGCTTCCAGACCGGGTGGTCCCGCTACGCCTCCGGCGTGGTGGCCGTTGCGGCCAACACCAAGGTAGCTGTCGCCTACCTCGCCGTACTGTTTCCGGTCCTCGGCTCACCGCTGGCCCAGACCATCGCCGCCGCCACCTTCATCGCGTTCATCACGGGCCTGAACCTCGTGGGCATGCGCGCCTCCGTGGGAACCCTGGGCCTGATGACCGTGGTAAAACTCACGCCGCTAGCATTACTGGTGGTGCTGGGCCTGACGACGCGGGACGCGGCAATCGGCTTCGACCTTCCGCAATTCTCCGCCGTCGAAAGTGTCGTGCTCCTCAGCTTCTACGCCTATATGGCCATCGAGAATGGCACCTTTGCCGCGGGCGAGCTGCGCAACCCCCGCCGCGATGTTCCCCTGGCGCTGATTTCCACGCTCGCGGCCACCGCGCTCTTCTACATGCTGATCATCTGGGCCTACCTGGCCATCGACCCGACGGTGCAGGGCAACGAGAGCGCCCTGGCGGCAGCGGCCGGGGAGCTGCTGGGCGAGTTCGGCGTGATCCTGATATCCGTCGCTGCGGCCTGTTCCATCGCCGCGAATACGCTGGGGGGAGGCATTGTCACGCCGCGCATGACCTTCGCCATGGCGGAACAGGGCGTTCTGCCACCGATCTTTGCTCACGTGTCGCCGCGTTTCCGAACGCCGGATTTCTCGATCCTGTTCTACGGTGCGCTCGCCATCCTGTTCAGCCTTTGGGGTGGTTTTGCGGTGCTGGCGATAGCCAGCATCCTGGTGCGTCTGGTGATGTACTTCCTGACCTCCATGGCGCTGCCGGTGCTCGAGTACCGCGAAGAGGGAACGGCGTTCGCCTGGTGGCATATTCCCCTGGCAATGATTGCTGCGGGAGCATCGCTGTGGGTCGCAAGCCAGGCCAGCGCCGAAGCATTTCGCATGTTTGCGCTGATCTTCATCGCAGGAACCGGGCTCTACTTCATCGCGGCGCGATATCAGCCTTGAGGTAGCGGGAACCGGGGGCAGGACGCCCCCCGGCCGGGCAAAGCCGCTATCGCAACAGCCATACCATCAGCAGAGTAATCCCGAGAAAGACCCAGGCCAGTTGTCGCGCGGACTTGCGTGCCCGCGGAAATGATTCAGAGAAGTAGTCCGTCGCTGGACCGGTCTCCCCAAACTGCCAGCCCAGAACAAACAACGCCGTGGCACCGCACAGCAGCCCGGCGGAGATGGTGAAATGCACGTCATGCCACCCCAACTGCGCACCGACAAATACCAGTGCTGACAGCAGGTGGCCGCTGACGAGCCCCCGCCACGCCGCCCGCGCCGCAATACGCTGCGTGCTTGCACCGAGGAGAAAGACCGCCACCAGTGGTGGCGTGACATAGGCGAAGGTCTGTTGCAGGTACGCAAAGAGGCCGGGGAAGTGCTGGATCATCGGCGCCCAGAGCGCCGCGAGCACCATCAGGATCAGGGTGCACAGCCGCCCCAGGCGAGCGATGCTGCGAGAATCCAGCGCCGGCTTTGCTGGCTGCACAAAATCCACCATGATCAGCGTCGATGCCGAATTGAGCGTGGAGTCCACGCTCGACATGATCGCGGCGATCAAGCCAGCGATGAGCAAGCCCGCCACGCCCGCCGGGGCGTAGCGCGCGATCAGCTCGGGAAACACCTGATCGGGACGCTCAAGCTCTGGTATCAGCAGTACCGCCATCGCGCCGGGCAACACCATAATGAATAGGGGCAGCAACTTGAGCGCCGCGGCCAGCACGGCGCCCTGGGTTGCCGCCGTTACATCCCGGGCGCCCAGCAGACGCTGGGCAACATACTGATTCATGGTCCAGTAGTAAAAGCCCAGTACGGGCAGCCCAATCAGCGTACCAAGCCACGGCAGATGGGGATCGTCGATGGGTCGCAGCAGGGAGAGTCGATCCGCCCCCAACCCCTCGGTGATGGCATGCAAATCAAAGTCCAGCTCGGCAAACACCATCCAGGTCAGAACCACGGACCCGACGAGCAGGACAATGGACTGCAGTACATCGGTATAGGCCACGGCACGCAAACCCCCGGTGGCCGTGTACAGACCGGCCAGTAGCGCAAGGAGGCCTATGGTGAATTCCAGGCCAAGGTGGGGAAAGAACAACGTAATCACCAGCCCGCCGGCGTACAGACTACCGGCGGTGTCCAGCACGATACTGAGGAACAGCGAGCAAGCCGAGAGATAGCGTCGCAGGCGGGCGTCAAAGCGTCGCTCCAGGAACTCGGGAATTGTCGTCAGACGACTGCCGATAAGGCGCGGCAGCAGGAACAGCGCGCTAAGAATCAGAATGAGAGCAGCCATCCACTCGTAGTTGGCGACGGCTATGCCCGACTCCCACGCGGCGCCGGGGAGCCCGATGAGCGTCGTGGACGAAATATTGGAGGCGAAAAGCGAGAGCCCCACCACCCCCGGCCCCAGGCTGCGCCCCGCCAGGAACAGCTCATCGGTATCGGGGGATCGCCGGGCGACTTTGACACAGATGAGCAGCAGGAAAACCGCGTAGGCGGCAACGATGCCGTAGTCCAGACTCGTGAGCATGGGCAAAAGAAACCTCTAACTCAGTAGGCGCATGCCATCAGGCCCGAAACTCCTGTACCGGGGAATCGCGGGATTCTCGATAACGAACCGTGCTGATGTTGAAGCTCAACTCCACGTGGAGCTCGCAATTGCAACCGTCGTCTTCGTTCTCCCAGGCCATCACCACACTGGAATCGTTGGAGTACTTGAGCTCGAACCGGCCGTCGAAGGCCGCAAAATTCGAACGGAAACGCATCAGGCGCAGCAGGCGCTGCACTACGGCCTGCTCCGTGGCCTCTGCAAACTCCTCGAGGGAATAATAATGGCGATTGATATCCCGAAGCTCACCGGTCTGACTCATCAGATCTTCGTCATTGCATCCCGCGAGCAGTCCCACGTAGTACACCTGGGGAATCCCCGGCGTGAAGAACTGGATTGCCCGGGCCGCAATGTAGGCATCGTCGTTGCGCATCAGGGCATCGTAGAACGTGCAGGTCAGCTGATAGATCGCACCCACGCTATGAATATTGGCCGCCGAACGCCTCAGGATCGGGTCGGCACTGCGCGCATCGATGTTGTCGATCAGCACCCGGATCCTGTCCTCGGGGAGCACGCCTTCCACATCGGGAATGCAGATGCCGTCGTGCGTATCCAGCACCGTGATCATGTTATCCGGACACATGCGCAGCCAGTTCTTCAGATACACGCTGTTGGCGTCGAGGAGGGAATAGAGCAATAGCGGTGGCAGGGCGAAGCCGTATGGCCGCATGCCCCGTCGCGCCAGCGCATACTGGTAGCTCCAGTGATCGTGTACCTCGGGCAGACACTCGGCGCCGTGCTGTGCCGCCACGTCCCGGACCCAGTCCAGAACCCGGTACACCTCCGGTTCCACCAGAAAACAGCTGGTGCCGACCTCCTTGGTGGTATAGCCGAAAGCATCGAGACGCAGGAGGTTCACGCCCCGGGCGGTGAGGAACTCAATGAACTTCGCAATGAAGTCGTAGGTCTCCTGGTTCTTGAAGTTCAGATCAATCTGCTGCTCGGTGAACGTGCACCAGACTCGCGTGGTACTGCCGTCGGCAAAGGTCACCGTGCGAAAGGGCTCCTTTTCCTTGCGGATGTGGATTCGCGCCAGATCATCGTGGGTGAATTCGGGCATCTCATCGACATCGACGAACAGCGGCGCATGTTTCGACGCCTTGCCGTGTTGCAAGTAGTCCTGAAACTCGGCAGATTCATCAGAAATATGATTCAGGATCAGGTCTACGCAGAGGTCGTAGCGCCCCGACAGTTTTTCGATGTCGCTCCAGGTGCCGTAGCGCTCGTCCACCTCCAGATGCGTCAGCGGCGAGAACCCCGCGTCGGCGTTGGAGGGATAGAACGGCAGCAGGTGAATGCCGCCGATCGCATCACCGCAGTGTGTGTCCAGCGCCTCGTATAGATCAGACAATGAGCTTCCGATTCGATCGGGGTAACAAATCAGCTGTACCGCGTTTCGCAGGGCCATAGTGTCGTACTCGTTGCTGTGGTTTCGGGACGACGCGACGAATGCCGCGCCAATGCGTCAGGGCTTCGCCGCCTCAATCGCCGCCATGAATTCGTGACTCCAGCGACGGAGGTCGTAGTAGCGAATACCGTCGAAGGCCTCATGCACGCGGGAGCGCGCCTCCTCCGGACTGAGATTGAGCGCCTGAAGGCAGGTGCTGACAAGTTCAGCGGGGTCATGGGGGTTGGTCAGAATCGCCCCCCGGAGCTCCGCTGCTGCGCCGGCAAACTCCGACAGGACCAGCACACCGTTGCCATCGGTCAGCCCCTGCACGGCCATGTACTCCTTGGCCACCAGATTCAAGCCGTCGCGCAGCGGGGTAATCCACATGACATCGGCGAGGGCGTAATAGCTGACCAGCTTCTCAAAGGGCACGGCGCGAAAAAAGAATCGAACCGGCGTCCAGCCAAAGCTGCCGAAACGGCCATTGATGCGCCCCACGGTCTGCTCTATCTGCACCTGAAGCTCGTCGTAGATCGCCATGCCCGACGCCGCCGGTACACAGACCACGACCAGCGTGGTCGTGCCCTGGAGCTCCGGGTTCTCCGCAAGAAGCCGTTCATAGGCGTGCAGTTTCTCGAGGATGCCCTTGGTGAAATCCAGGCGTTCGACCGACAGAATCAGCTTCATCTCACCGATTTCAGCTTTGAGCGCGCGCTGCTCCCCCTCGGCTTCGGGCCGCTCCAGCGCCGTCTGAACGCGAGCGAGATCCAGGCCCACGGGGTGAGCTCCCAGGCCAACGGTACGTCCCAGGACCTTGATCCGGGTGACCATTTCTTCCAGTCCCACGGCACAGCCATAGGTAAAGAATCGCGGCGCACAGTTCTCCCGGCGCAGCACCTCCACAGGCATGACGCCCCGCACCACGTCTACAAAATTCTCGGCCTGGCGCGGGATGTGGAAACCGATGTAGTCACACTGAAGCAGACTTCCGACGATCTGCTTGCGCCAGGGCAGCACGTTGAACACATCGGCCGAAGGGAAGTAGGTGTGGTGGAAGAAGGCGATCTTCAGGTCCGGCCGCAGCTCGCGAAGGAACGCCGGAACCATCCAAAGATTGTAGTCGTGGAGCCAGACGATGGCGCCTTCCGCCGCCTCGGCCGCCGCCTGACTGGCAAAGCGCTCGTTGACCTCAAGAAACGTTTCCCAGTGGTCTTCGTCAAAACGCGCCCACTCCCAGAACGTGTGCAGCGTGGGCCAGAACGCTTCCTTGGAGAAACGCTTGTAGAACACATCCACATCGTCGGCGCTAAGGGGCACATTGGCCGTGCGCAGATTGGGGTAGCGTTCCGGGTCAACCTCCGCATGACGCTCCACCGGGGGCATATCGTCGGAATCCAGAGACCAGGCCACCCAGGACCCGCTGCGACCTTCGCTGAAAAAACTCAGGAGTGTGGGGATAATCCCGTTCGGCGACCGGTGCCGACGTCGCTTGCGCTCCCCATTGTCGATGTACTCTTCGTAGGGCAGCCGGTGGTACACGATGACCAGTTCGGCGCTACCCATTGCTGCAGGCTCAAGATCATTGAGATAGCTTTGCAGTTCTTCCCGCGGCAGAAGATCAAAATGGCGGATTGCTTCGATGATCCCGCCCGCCCCTGGCGCCTTTGCGTGATAGGTTGTCGGCTGGTCCCGGGTGACATCCAGCAGCTCCCTTTCCGACTCCCCGACACACACACCGGGAATCTCAAGGCGCAGCATCGACAGATCATTGAGCGTATCGCCGGCGATCAGCACCTCGTCTTCGGAGGCCCCCAGATACTCCAGCAGGCGTCGGAGCGTACTGCCCTTGTTCACACCCCGGGGCAGCACATCAAAGTACTTGCCGGCAGAGAACAGCAGGTCACAGCCCAGGTCGTCGACAATGCGCCGCACTTCATCATCGATATGATGCGCTTCACAGAAGTAGGAGCACCGCCGCTCCTGCGGAACTTCCTGACGCTGCAGCGCCGAAATGTGCTCCAGCGCCTTCGCGACCACCCGGTCGCCGGGCCAGAGTGAATCCAGGGACTCCTGGATCTCCAGTACGGGCAACTGTGTGAGCCCGGCATAGACGCTCGCACCAACGTCCGAAATAATGAATTCCGGCATGGGGATCGATGGATCTGCCAGCAGGGGCAGCACGTCTTCCATGCCTCGGCCGGTCACAAAAACCAGCCGTATATCGTCGCGAGAGGCGATCAGCTGATACAGGTTAATGCGAGCCTCGGCACTGCCGCCGAGGAAAGTTCCGTCCAGATCTGTCGCAAGAATCATAATAAATGACCACGCGCGAACTGCATCGCGCGCGAGGCCGATGGTCTCCTAGGGAAAGGTTGTCAGGTCGAGGGGGCAGCGCCGCACGCGGTATTTCGGCGGGGAGCCAGAAAACCGAAAGCGCACGGGCAGAAAATTGCGTATGTCAGATGACATTGCAAAAACCGTAACACAGGCGACAGCACTTATCGAATGAGCAGGCTAAACGCCGGGTTTTTCCGCATTTCACAATGATGCCGGCATTTTCTGCCCATCTCGCGGCGAGTTGTCCGCGACCAGCATTTCGACGTATTCCAACAAGATTTTCTAAATTGCTTGGCCGACGATAGCGCGTCCGGGCACCTCGAAACCGACCAATCGAACGGGCCATCGCGTAAAATACACCTCCCATTCACAATCAACGGACCAAACCGCACCATGGCCTCGTTACTCACCCTGACGTCGCTGCTGATATCCGTCGCCCTCCTGCTCGTTGGCCACGGCATGCAGCTCACGCTCCTGCCCCTGCGGGCGTCGGTGATCGGGCACACGGACCTGCAGATCGCCATTGGCGGCTCCGCCTATTTCACGGGTTTTATTCTGGGCTGCATGGTCGTGCCCCGGCTCATCGCCCGCGTGGGCCACATCCGCAGCTTCGCCGTCCTCGCCAGTGCAATGAGCAGCACGTTGCTGATCCTGAGCATGACCGACAATTTCTGGCTCTGGTCAGGGTTCCGCCTGAGTACGGGCATTTTCGTCTGCGGGCTGTACACCGTTATCGAGAGCTGGCTGAACGACCAGACAACGGAGGCAAACCGCGGTCAGGTACTGTCGATCTACACCTTCCTCGTGCTGATCTCCATGGCCGGAGGCCAGCAGATCATCGCCGTGACGGAGATTACGGATACCGCACCCTTCATGCTGCTTGCGGCTATCGTCTCGGTTTCCATGATTCCCGTCTGCATGACCCGCACCCTGGCTCCCGCTCCCGTGGAATCGACACGCACGCGGATTCGCCTGCTGCTGTCCCGCTCCCCCACCGCAGTCATCGGTGCGTTGTGCTCCGGAGCAGTGGCCGGTGCCTTCTGGTCCCTGGGACCGCTGTTCGCCCGCGAGACCCTGGCCAGCGTCACGGAAACCACCCTGTTCATGACCGTGGCGATTCTCGGTGGCGCACTCTGCCAGTACCCCTTTGGCTGGCTATCGGATCGCGTGGGCCGCCGGAACGTCCTGTTGCTTCTCGCCGCCCTGGCCGCGGCGAGCAGCGCCGCCGTCGCCCTGGCGCCAACCTCGGAGCTGACGTTGCTGGCAATATTTTTCTTCGGAGCCACCACCATGCCCATCTACGCCATGGCCCTGGCGTCGGCAGCGGACGCATCCCTGCGCCACGAGTTCGTCGAAATCGGTTCCACGGTGCTGCTGCTCAACGCCGTGGGTGCGGTGCTCGCTCCCCTGGCCCTCGGCCAACTGATGCACATGGGGGAGCCATCGTGGCTCTTCTTCGGTTGCGCGGCCGTCGCCGGAATCGCGTCGCTGGCTATCCTCGTAGCGCGAGGACATCAGCCCTCGGTGGATGACGTGGTGCCCTTCTCCGCCGCTGCTTCAGACATGGCGCCCACGAGCTTTGACCTCGACCCCCGCGCCCCCGAGGACGCGGAGGGCGATATCGCACCGGCGCCGGAGGCTGCGGCGATCCTCGACGCGGAACCCACGGCAGATGCACTGCCCGAGAACGGGGACGAGCAGGCGGTGGGGACTCCCTGATCAGTCGGCGCGGCCGCGGGCTCAGGAGTCCGTGGGCACCCCATCCCCCTGCAGCATATCGCGCTGCACCTGCTGCATTTGAGCGACCGCCTCTCCACCCCAGATGGCCCCGAGCGTCGCTTCGGAAATCACCAGGTAGGTAATGGCGCCGATCTGGCGGTAGACCATCAGGCGCTGGGTTGCCAGGTCCTGACCCGAGCCCTGCTGCGTCGCCCCGTACAACTCGACCCAGTCATTGAGAAAGTCCCGCAGATACCAGCGCTGCTTGTCCCGGGCCCGTTCGCGGTTGTCCAGCAACTCTCTGGCGATGAGTCCGGAGTCATCGGGCCGGCTCTCGGCATGATCCAGAAACTCACGCATCAGGCGGGCCCATTTGGCGTCGGGCTCCAGGTCCCGATCGCGAACGCCGTCCACGATGGCCGTGAGACGCAGCGCCAGCTGCGCCAGCACCTCGCCATAGAGCGCATTCTTGTTCTTGAAGTGGTAGATGATCGCCTGCTTGGTCAGGCCCACCTCTCCGGCGATGTCCGCCAGGGACACCGCTTCGAAGCCGCGCTGCGAGAACAGGTGGTACGCCGTTTCCACAAGGCGCTCCCGCCCCGACGGCGGGGAATCTGCTTTTGCATCTGCCACAGGAACTCCAATTACCCGAAAATTGACAACTTACCAGTCGTAAAGTAGCTTGTTTTCCATCTCATTCCCAGCCCAACGGGGTTTTCTATGGACCGCGCGACCGAGCTTGCCATGATGGAAGAACTTCTGATGCTACGGCAGCAGGACAGTTTTTTCATGGACGAAGACACGAGTACGGCGCCCGTGGACCGCTACGCATCGGCTGAACGCTTCGGGGAAGAACAGCAACACCTTTTCCGCGCCCTGCCCGTGGTGGCAGCGCACAGCGCAGAAATAGCGGATGCGGGCAGCTTTGTGACGCGCAATATTTCCGGGCTTCCTGTTTTGCTCAGCCGTGGAGACGATGGGCAGGCCCACGCGTTTCTCAATGTCTGTCGCCACCGCGGTGCCGAACTCCTGGGCCAGGAGAGCGGCTGCAAGCGTCGCTTCACCTGCCCCTACCACGCCTGGTCCTATGCCCCGGACGGCAGACTGATCAACGCCCCCCACCTGACCGAGGGCTTTGGGGACCTCAACAAAGATGCGTACAACCTGACGCGCCTGCCCCTGTTCGAACAAGAAGGTCTGATCTGGGTGATCGCCGACGCTCATTCCGAGCGGGACATTGCAGCGTTCGTCGAACCTCTGCTCCCCGGCCTCGCCTGGTGTGATATGGCCAACCTCGCACCAGTGGTCTCCGAGACCCTATCGATCAAGGCGAACTGGAAAATCCTGGCGGAGGGCGGCCTCGAGGCGTATCACTTCAAGGTGGCGCACCGCAAAACCATCGGACCCCACTTTCTGGACAACCTGTCCAACTACCGTCTGTGGGGGGACCACAGCCTCAACGTACTGGCGAAGAATTCCCTCGCGACGCTCGCCGACGTGCCCCGCGAGCAATGGCGGGTGCGGGAGCACTGCAATGTGATTTTTCTGGTCTTCCCCGTCGATTCCTTCCTGCTGATGGACGACCACATCGCCTGGATCAATATGCGCGCCCGGTCCGCGAGCGAAACGGAAATACGCCTGA
>CAXBBA010000031.1:0-10667 GCA_963973805.1 uncultured Halieaceae bacterium
GTTCACGCTCAAGGAAGATCAGTCCACCTACATCCCCCTCGGCCACAAGCACCGCCTGGCGAACCCGGGGAAAATCCCCCTGGAACTCATTGAAGTTCAGTCCGGCAGTTACCTTGGCGAGGACGATATCGTACGCTTTGAGGATGTTTACGGACGCAGCGCCTGATTCGTTACTGATTATTTTTCCCCTGGAGGTATTTTCGTGATCAAGAAGTGCATGTTCCCCGTCGCCGGCTATGGCACCCGATTCCTTCCCGCCACCAAGAGCATGCCCAAGGAGATGCTCCCCGTCGTGAACAAACCCCTGGTGCAGTACGGCGTAGAGGAAGCCATAGAGGCGGGCATGACCACCTGCGCCATGGTCACGGGCCGCGGCAAGCGCGCGATCGCCGATCACTTCGATATCAGCTACGAGCTCGAGCATCAGATCTCCGGTACGGGCAAGGAAGTGTATCTGAACAGCATTCGCAATGTGCTCGACCAGGGCGTTTTCACCATGGTCCGCCAGCGCGAAATGAAGGGGCTGGGGCATGCGATTCTGACCGGCGAAACGCTGGTGGGGCACGAGCCCTTCGGCGTAGTGCTGTCCGATGACCTGTGCATCAACGATGGGCCGGGTGTTCTTACCCAGATGGCGGAGCTCTACCGACAGTTTCGCTGCTCCATCGTGGCGATCATGGAGGTTCCCGAAGACCAGGTGCACAAGTACGGCGTGATTGCCGGGGAGCCCCTGAAGGACGGCATCTACCGCGTCGAGAAGATGGTGGAGAAGCCCGCGAAGGAGGACGCACCGTCGAATCTCGCGATCATCGGTCGCTACATCCTCACCCCCGACATCTTCGACATCATCCGCGAGACCCCCGCGGGGGCCAACGGCGAGGTGCAGCTCACCGACGCGCTCCAGACCCAGGCGGAGCGGGGCTGCGTGATGGCCTACAAATTCAAGGGTAAGCGCTTCGACTGCGGCAGCGTGCCGGGCTTCGTTGAGGCCACGGATTACGTCTACAAGAACATGTACCTCAAGGAGAACTGAGCCCGCGATGGAAGCCATCAGCTGTTTCAAGGCCTACGACGTCCGGGGTCGCGTTCCGGACCAGCTCAACGAGGACATCGCCCGGCGCATCGGTCGCGCCTACGCCGAGGTGATCAAGCCCCGGCGCGTCGTGGTGGGACACGATATTCGCCTGAGCAGTCCGGCGATCAAGGCGGCGCTGAGCGAAGGCTTGATGGAGCAGGGCGTCGATGTCTACGACATCGGCCTGTGTGGCACCGAAGAAATCTACTTTGCCACCAGTCACGCGGATATGGATGGCGGTATCGCGGTAACGGCGAGCCACAACCCCAAGGATTACAACGGGATGAAGTTCGTCCGGGAGGGCTCCCGGCCCATTTCCGGCGATACGGGGCTGTTCGATATCAAAGACCGGGCGGAGCGCGACGATTTCACTCCGGCGGCGACCCGGGGCACGCTCCAGGCTCTGGATACGTCCGATGCCTACACTGCCCACCTGCTGTCCTACGTGGATGTGGCGGCGCTGAAGCCCCTGAAAATCGTGGTCGATGCCGGCAATGGGGGCGCGGGCCGGGTGGTGGACCTGCTGGAGCCCCACCTGCCCTTCGCCTTTATCAAGCTGCATCACGAGCCCGATGGCAACTTTCCCCATGGGGTTCCCAATCCCCTGCTCGAGGAAAATCGCGGGCCCACGGTAGCGGCGGTGCGCGAGCACAGCGCCGATCTCGGCATCGCCTGGGATGGGGACTTCGACCGCTGTTTCTTCTTCGACGCGCAGGGGAATTTCGTCGAGGGCTACTACGTGGTTGGTCTGCTCGCCGAGGCGTTTCTCAAGCGCTCCCCCGGCGAGGCGATCGTCCACGACCCCCGCCTGACCTGGAACACCCGCGCCATCGTGGGCGACCTCGGTGGCCGGCCGGTACAGAGCAAGACGGGCCACGCCTTCATCAAGGAGCGCATGCGCTTAGAGAACGCCATCTACGGCGGCGAGATGAGCGCGCACCACTATTTCCGCGACTTTGCCTATTGCGACAGCGGCATGATCCCCTGGCTCCTCGTCGCCGGTCTCATCAGCACCCGGGGGCAGTCCCTGACGCAGCTGGTGGAAGAGCGTATGGCTGCCTTTCCCTGCAGCGGAGAGATAAACCGGTCCATCGAGGATCCCGGCGCCGTGCTGGAGCGCGTCGAGGCGGAGTACGGGGCGCGTGCTGGCACCGTGGAAAAGGTCGATGGCCTGAGCATGGAGTTTGATGACTGGCGCTTCAATCTGCGCCGCTCAAATACGGAGCCCGTCGTCCGTCTGAACGTGGAAACCCGCGGCGATGCGGCACTCATGGAGCAGCGCAGCGCCGAGCTGCTGGCGCTTATCGACGGCTGCTAGGGCCTGCCAGGGACCCTCAGTGGCTCCGTTGCACGGCGATGCGAGCCAGGCGTTCCAGGGACTCGCGGGCCGGGGAGGGTGGCATTTGCTGTAGCGCAGCGATCGCCGTATCGCGGCAGCGTTCCGCCGCCTCGCGGGTGTAGTCGAGGCTGCCGCAGTCGCGCACGGCCTGCATGATCTCCGGCAGGCGCTCCCGTTCCTTCGCACCGATAGCCTCGCGCACCAGCGTCGCCTGAGCCTCGCTGCCCCGGGCCATCACGTGAATCAGGGGCAGGGTGGGTTTGCCTTCCGCCAGGTCGTCGCCGACATTCTTGCCCGTCAGCTCCGGATCACCCTCGTAGTCCAGCAGGTCGTCGACCAGCTGAAAGGCGTTGCCGATGTTCCGGCCGCAGTCACCGAGAAGGCGAACCGTTTCTGCGGGGGCGTCGGCGAGCATGGCGGCACCCTCGCAGGCGGCGGCGAAGAGCACCGCCGTCTTGCGATCGATGACGTCGTAGTACTGCGCCTCGGAAGTCGTGGGATCGCCCGCCCGCACCAGTTGCAGCACCTCGCCTTCGGCGATGGTGTTGGTGGTATCGGCCATCAGCTTGAGGAGTCCATGGTGGTTCAGCGCCACCATGAGCTGAAAAGCCCGCGTGTAGAGGAAGTCGCCCACCAGAACACTGGGGGCGTTGCCGAAGGCGCTGTTCGCCGTCGGTCGGCCGCGGCGCAGCTCGGACACATCCACCACGTCGTCGTGGAGCAGTGTCGCGGTATGAATAAATTCAATGACGGCGGCAAAATGAACCTGCGCCTGGCTTACGGGCCCCAGGGCTGCACCGCAGAGCAGCGCCAGCATTGGGCGCAGGCGCTTGCCGCCGGCGTCCACGATGTACTGGCCGACGTTCTCGACCATGTCGACATCGGAGCGCAGCTGCTCGATGATCACGGTATTGACCGCGTCGAGCTCAGTGCTCACAGCGGCGCGGACTTGTTCCATGGTGACGATAATCCGGCCCGGGAAAACGGTCGCGAATGCTAGTGGCCCCCCTGCGGGGGTGTCAAGCGCTCCCTTTGCGAGGCATGGGCGGGGCCGTCCTTCCATGGTGACCGGGCCGGTTCTCGCGGCCTTTAAAAACGCTTGAGTCAATGCCTCAAATTCAGTAAAATCTCGCGCCGCTTTGCCTCCGGTCATCCGAAAGGCAGTGCGGCCTGGAATCCCTGGCGATTCCCCCCTGTGCCTGTCCCTGCCCACGGCCTGTGCCGTGCCTGGAATCTGTCTGCGGGAAGGCTAACACTGGAGAGAACATATGTACGCAGTAATTGAGAGCGGCGGCAAGCAGCACCGCGTCGCCGAGGGCGAGTCCCTCAAACTGGAAAAAATTGAAGCGGCTACGGGCGATACGGTGGAGTTTGACCGGGTGCTCATGGTCGGCGGTGATGACGTTCGTGTCGGCACGCCCCTTGTCGAGGGTGCCAAGGTAACGGCAGAAGTCGTGGACCACGGTCGTCACAAGAAGATCCGCATCGTCAAATTCAACCGGCGCAAGCACCACCGTAAAGAGACGGGTCACCGTCAGTGGTACACGGAAGTGCGCATCACCGGCATCAGCGCCTGAGGAGTAGAGAACCATGGCACACAAGAAAGCAGGCGGTAGTACTCGTAACGGACGCGATTCCGAAAGCAAGCGCCTTGGTGTGAAGCGCTACGGCGGCGAGCAGGTAACTGCGGGCAACATTCTCGTTCGTCAGCGCGGTACGCGTTTCCACGCGGGTGAAAACGTTCGTGTCGGTCGTGACCACACGCTTTTCGCGACTTCCGACGGCAAGGTGGAATTCCTGACCCGCGGCGACAAGAATCGCACCTTCGTGCGGGTTGTCGGCGCCTGAGTCGAATCCCGGTGTCTGCGTCAGTAGGCACCGACGGGATCTGGCCAAGGGCCATGTCCCGACCCAGCCCGAAGCGGAGTACGTCGTTGCGTAGTCCGCGGTTGAACGAAAAGCCCCGTCCCCGACGGGGCTTTTTGCTTTCATCGCCGGGGTAAGTCGTCGCCAAAGGCCACAGGGGATGCCCGCGCAGAGCGCAGCATCAGCGTCCCGGCCCCTAACGTTAGAATGCAATCATGAAATTTGTAGATGAAGCCAGCATACGTGTCTTCGCCGGCAAGGGCGGCAACGGCTGCCTGAGTTTCCGGCGCGAGAAGTATGTGGCTCGCGGCGGCCCCGACGGCGGCGACGGTGGTGATGGCGGCAGTGTGTTTCTGCGCGCCGAGGAATCCCTCAACACCATGGTGGACTACCGCTTCCAGCGCAATTACCGCGCCGACAATGGCGCGTCCGGCCGGGGGCGCAACTGCACCGGTGCGTCCGGTGAGGACCTGGTGTTACCCGTGCCCGTGGGTACCAGTGTGCTGGACGAGGATACGGGGGAATTGCTCGGGGAACTGCTGTCCGCGGGCGATCAATTGCTCGTGGCCCAGGGGGGCTTCCACGGTCTCGGCAACACGCGCTTCAAGTCCTCGGTCAACCGCGCACCCCGGCAGACCACGCCGGGCAGTGAAGGCGAACAGCGGTCCCTCAAGCTTGAACTGAATGTGCTCGCCGACGTCGGGCTCCTGGGGCTGCCGAACGCGGGCAAGTCCACGTTCATCCGTGCGGTCTCCGCGGCTCGCCCGCGGGTTGCGGATTACCCATTCACGACGCTTGTTCCGCAGCTGGGTGTGGTGAAAGTCGATGCGCTGCGCAGTTTTGTTATTGCGGACATACCGGGACTTATCGAAGGGGCGTCCGATGGCGCTGGTCTCGGCGTGCGTTTTCTGAAGCACCTGACGCGTAATCGCGTGCTGCTGCACCTGGTGGACGTGGCGCCCATGGATGGCACGGACCCCGCCGAGGCGGCCGTCGCCATTGCGCGGGAACTCGAGCATTTCAGTCCGACGCTGGCGGCGCGGGAGCGCTGGCTGGTTCTGAACAAGGTGGATCTGCTGGATGAGGCGGAGGCCGATGAGATTCGCCACCGGGTTGTCGACGCGCTCGCCTGGGAAGGCCCGGTTTTCACCGTGTCGGCCATCTCCGCGCAGGGTACCCAGCGCATCTGCCAGGACCTCATGACCTATCTCGAGAACTGCCGCGCTGCTGAGGAAGACCCCGAGGTACTGGAGGCGGAGCGAGACGCGCAGCGGGCGATGCAACGCGAGGCGCGGGAGCGCATCGAAGATCTGCGTAGCCGTCGCCGCGAAGCCCGGGATGATGACGACGGGGATGATGACGAGGGCGATTACGACGTCGAGGTGGAGTACGTGCCGTGACGGACCCCCGGGCCTGGGTTGGTGACTGTCGCCGCTGGGTGATCAAGGTCGGCAGCGCGCTGCTGACGGACGATGGCCGCGGTATCGACGACGCGATCATCAATGCGCTGGCGGACCAGCTGTGTCTGCTGCACCAGAAGGGCCACGAGGTGCTGCTGGTGAGCAGTGGTGCCGTGGCGGCGGGGCTTCTGCGCCTTGGCGCCAGTGCGCGGCCGACGGACCTGCACGAGCTTCAGGCTGCTGCAGCGGTGGGGCAGTCGGCGCTGCTGCGGCGCTACGAAGAGGCCTTCGCTGCGCGGGGCGTGCTCACGGCGCAGGTGCTCCTCGGGCACGATGACGTCGAGGCCCGGGACCGGTACCTGAATGCCCGGGGTACGCTCAAGACCTTGCTGTCCCACGGCGTCATTCCCGTAATCAACGAAAACGACACGGTGGTCACGGACGAGATTCGCTTCGGCGACAACGATACGCTGGCCGCCCTGGTATCCAATCTGGTGGACGCGGATGTGCTCGTGCTCCTCACGGATCAGGTGGGTCTGTTCGATCGCGATCCCCGCCACAGCGCCGATGCCCGCCTCGTTGCGCATATGCGGGCCGACGATCACCGCCTCGATGCCATGGTGGGCGATGGCGGGCGCCTCGGGCGCGGCGGGATGGTAACCAAGCTGCGCGCGGCCCGGCTGGCAGCGCGCTCGGGGACTGAAACCATTATTGCCTCGGGTGCGGAAGAGCGGGTGCTGAAGCGCCTGGAGGCGGGCGAGGGTCTGGGTACCTGGCTTGAAAGCGGCGATGTGCCCGAAAACGCCCGACGCCAGTGGCTGGCGAGCCTGGTCACGGCGCGGGGCGAACTCGAAATCGACGATGGCGCCGCAGCGGTGCTGCGGGAATCCGGACGCAGCCTGCTCCCCGTGGGCGTGCGCGCAGTGAGCGGCAACTTCGGCCGGGGAGACGTGGTGCTGTGCCGCGACGGCGCAGGGCGCGAAGTGGCCCGGGGCCTGAGCAATTACTCGGCCCGGGAAGCACGCAAGATTCTGGGGCGCAGCTCCTCGGAGATCACCGCAGCCCTGGGCTATGGCGGGGAGCCTGAGCTCATTCACCGCGACAACCTGGTGCTGCTCTGATGGAACCCATAGTCCTTTTGGCGTGCTACAGCGCGGCGTTGTTCGGGATCTCCCTGGCTGGCGGAGCACTTCCCCAGCGCTTCACCATGACGCATACGCGGACGCAGCTCGCCATGAGCCTGGTTTCGGGTCTGATGCTGGGCATCGCATTCTTTCACCTGCTGCCCCACGCGGTGCTCGCTCTGGAAACAGGGCCGGGACTGAGTGTGGCCATGGCCTGGGTGGTCCTCGGCCTTGTGGTGATGCTCCTGTTGCTGCGCATGCTGCACTTTCACCAGCCGGACTACCCCATGGAGGAATCGGACTGCGACCATGCGCACAGTCATGGTCACGGTAGCGAGGTGCACCACGCAAATGCCAGCTGGCGGAGCGTCCTCATCGGGTTGAGCTTCCACACGCTGATTGACGGCATTGCGCTGGGCGCCGCGTTTCTCGCCGCGCCCCATGGTCACAGCGAAGAGCTGCTGGCCTTCGGGGTGTTTCTGGCCATTCTGCTGCACAAGCCCCTGGACGCCATGTCGATCACGGCGCTCATGAAGGCGGGGGGTACGCCAGAGCGAGCCCGTCAGCGTGCAAACCTGCTCTTTGCCGTGGTGTGTCCCGTGGGGGCCCTGGCGTTCTATGCCTACGGCTCGTCCCTGGGGGAGGGGAGCGCCACCTTTGTAGCTCCGGCGCTGGCGTTTTCCGCAGGAGCCTTCATCTGCATCGCTCTGAGTGACCTGCTACCCGAGGTGCAGTTTCACTCCCATGACCGCCTGAAGCTCACCGCGGTGTTCCTTTTGGGAATCGTGGTGTCATATCTCCTGGCCGGTGTCGGCAAGGGGCACAGCCATGGAGCGGTGTTGGCGGCGGTCTCAGCCATCCAGTAGCGCGCGCCGACGTTCGGCGCGCTCCCCACGCTGGCCATCGTCGTCCCCCGGTGACCCTTCGAGCCAGGGCGCAATGCGCGCGTCGATGAGTTCCGTCAGAAAGTCCAGATGGGCATCGCCATCATTGAGGCAGGGAATGTACTCATAGCGTTCACCGCCCGCCTCCATGAAGTAGGCGCGATTTTCTACGCCGATCTCTTCCAGGGTTTCCAGGCAGTCCGCCGAGAAGCCGGGACAGATCACCTGCACCGATGCCACATCGCTGGCTCCAAGCTCGCGCAGCGTGTCGTCGGTGTAGGGGCGCAGCCATTCTTCGCGACCGAAGCGGGACTGGAAGCTGCTTAGATACTCTTCCTCCGCGAGACCGAGTTCCCCGGCAACCAGGCGCGATGTCTTCAGGCACTGGCAGTGGTAGGGGTCGCCCTCGTCCAGATAGCGCCGGGGCTCCCCGTGGTACGAGAACAGGAGTTTGTCCGCGCGGCCATGCTCATCCCAATGGCGCCGGATGCTGTCTGCCAGCGCGCGGATATACCCCGGCTGGTCATGGTAGCTGGCCACAAACTGGAAGTCCGGCAGCCATCGACGCCGGAGGAAGTCCTGCGCAACCGCGTCGAAGGTGGAGCCCCCGGTGGGGCCGCTGTACTGGGGGTATAGAGGCAGCACCAGGACTTGCCGGGCTCCGCGCTGGATCAATCGCTCCATGGCATCGCCGATGGACGGGGAGCCGTAGCGCATTGCGAAGTCCACCTGCACCCGGTCGCCATGGTTCCGGGCCAGACGCGACGCCAGGCCGTCACACTGATTGCGTGTGTGGATCAGCAGAGGCGACCCGTCGTCGGTCCAGACCGTCCTGTAAGCGGCGGCGGAGCGAGCCGGGCGCAGGTTGAGGATGATGCCATTGAGGATCAGCCACCAGAGCGCCCGGGGCACTTCCACCACCCGGGGGTCCGAAAGAAACTCCTTGAGATAGCGGCGCAGCGCGGATTTCTGCGGCGCATCGGGTGTGCCGAGATTGGTCACGAGGATGCCGATGGTGGGTGCTTCGCGGTGATCGAAGTCTGGGCGGCCCTGGTATTTCATGATGTGCGCTGAGCTTCCTGCATGAGTTGATCCATTGTAACGCGTGCGTTGTCCACGCTTGCCAGGGCTTGGTACGTCGGGAGTCCATCGTCGGATTCCATCGCTTCACCGTCTCCCGCCTGCAGTTCACCGAATGGCGCTTTCGCCATCCCGGACCCTGACCTACCTTGGGAACCGTGGACGGGTCGTCAACCATGACCGCCACGCAGGACTCAGGCCCCGGTATTAAAGACAACGCTTCTGGAGAACGACCATGAAAACAATTCGACGCACCGCCATCACCGCCGCCGCTTTCTGCGCAGCCGTCGGCATCACCTTCCAGGCCCAGGCAGATGAGGTCACGGAAGTTGTGACCAGCAGCGCCCGCGCACCCCAGCAGCAGGCGGTGAACTTTGGGGATCTGGATCTCAGCTCCGCCAAAGGCCAGGAAACACTCTACTACCGTCTCAGCCGCGCCGCCGAGGCCGTATGTGGCTCCGACAATGTCCGCATCACGGGCAGCGTCTCCCAGGCCACGCGCAATGCCAGCTGCCGTGACGAAGCCCTGTCCCGGGCGCTGTCCGAGGTGCACAGCACTGCGGTAGCCAGCACCAACTGATTCCCGAGGTTCCCGCTACCCCTGGCGGAACGCCGGGAGGTCGGCTCCCGCTGGCCTCCCGGTCATCTATTGTGGGGAGCAGGGCGTCATGGCCCTGTCACTTTCCGTTTATAGTGTGGTCCGTTCTTTTTATCTGGAGGATGGATCATGATTTTTTCCCGACGCGATCTACTGCGTTACTCCCTGGCCCTCAGCAGCGCCATCTCGGTTTCCACGGTGTTCACCGGTTGTGCCCGTACTTCCCAGCGCGAGGCGTTGTCCGCCGCCCGTTTTACCCACGGTGTTGCCAGCGGCGACCCCCAGGCCGACGCGCTCATGCTCTGGACCCGCGTCGAGGGAGATGGCGAGGGTGAACTGCGCGTCGCCTGGGAGCTCGCCTCGGATCCGGATTTCAATCAGGTGCTGCGCGATGGCGAGGTGCTGACGGGGTCCGCCCAGGACAACACGGTGAAAGTGGATGTGCGTGATCTGGCACCCGGTACCGAGTACTTCTACCGCTTCCTTACCCGCGACAGCATGAGCCCCGCGGGCCGGGGGAAGACTCTGCCCGAAGGGCGAGTCGACAGTCTGCGCATGGGGGTGTTCTCCTGTTCCAACTATCCCGCGGGATACTTCCATGCCTACCGCGAGGCCAGTGAACTTCCTGACGTTGATGTGTTCCTGCACCTGGGAGACTACTTCTACGAATACGGCATGGGCGGCTATGCGACGGACCGCGCCGAAGAGCTGGGGCGCGCCCTCCCCGCGGACAATGCGGGAGAGCTGTACACCCTGCAGGACTACCGTCGTCGCTATGCCCTGTATCGCTCCGATGCGGATCTGCAGGCGATGCACGCCGCCGCGCCCATGATCGCGGTTTGGGATGATCACGAGATCGCCAACGATACCTGGCTCCATGGAGCCCAGAATCACTCCCCCGACGAAGGGGAGTTCGAGCAGCGGAAGGCAGCTGCGATCCAGGCGTATTTCGAATGGCTGCCCCTGCGCCCCGTCCAGCCGGACCGCACGGGGCGCATCTATCGCCGCTTTGACTTCGGTGATCTCCTGTCCCTGCACATGCTCGACACGCGGCTCATCGGGCGGGATCGACAGCTGGAGTACGCGCACTATATTGACCGGGATAGCGGCCAGCTCGACAGTGACCGTTTTCGCGAAGATATTTCGGACGGGGCGCGCAGCCTCCTTGGCATGGAGCAGCGCGAGTGGCTCTACGCAGGACTGGCGGATTCCAGTGCTCTCTGGCAGGTGCTGGGGCAACAGGTTCTGATGGCGCGCATGACCATGCCCGTGGTGTTGCTGCAGCAGATGTTCGCTGGACG
>CAXBBA010000032.1:0-10456 GCA_963973805.1 uncultured Halieaceae bacterium
CCCTGTTTGTCGCGGGCCTCGTCGGGTTCTACCCCGTGCTCTGGATTGATCTGCTGGTCGGCGTCGTTGCCATCAGCTGGTCCGTGTATCTGATGTACCTCGGCATCCCCATCGTCATGGACATCCCGGAAGAGCGGGGCTTTCTGTTTTCGAGTGCGATCCTCGCGATCAGCCTGGTGATTCTGGTTTGCATCATGGTCGTGTCGATTCTGGCCTGGGACTACGGCGCCGCCCCCGCCTTCACGGACGGCTGAAAAAGCGCGGGCACCGCTCGACGGGCCATGCATTGAGCAACGATTGAATAGTTTTTATCAAGGAAACGGGTATTCACCATGAGCGAACTGAACGCGGATCTGGAACACCCCGTCTACAACTACAAGGTAGTACGGCAATTTGCCGTCATGACGGTGATCTGGGGCATCGTGGGCATGCTGGTAGGCGTATTGATCGCCGCCCAGCTGGTCTGGCCGGCCCTCAACTTCGACCTGCCCTGGACGACATTCAGTCGTCTGCGGCCCCTGCATACGAATGCGGTGATATTCGCTTTCGGTGGCTCCGCGCTGTTTGCCACGTCTTACTACATCGTGCAGCGCACCTGCCAGGCCCGACTGCTCTCAGACAAGCTGGCTGCCTTTACCTTCTGGGGCTGGCAGGCGGTGATCCTCGCCGCGGCGATAACGCTGCCCTTGGGCTACACCACCTCCAAGGAGTATGCAGAGCTGGAGTGGCCCATCGACCTGCTGATCACCGTGGTGTGGGTGGTCTACGCAATCGTGTTCTTCGGCACGATCGTCAAGCGCAAGACCAGCCACATCTACGTGGCCAACTGGTTCTTCGGTGCCTTCATCGTGACCGTTGCAGTGCTGCATCTGCTCAACAGCGCGGCCCTTCCCGTGTGGGGAACCATGAAGTCCTACTCCGCCTACGCCGGCACCGTGGATGCCATGGTCCAATGGTGGTATGGACACAACGCCGTGGGCTTCTTCCTGACCGCAGGCTTCCTGGGCATGATGTACTACTTCGTACCGAAGCAGGCGGAACGTCCCGTTTACTCCTACCGCCTGTCCATCGTTCACTTCTGGGCCCTGGTGGCCGTGTACATCTGGGCTGGGCCCCACCACCTTCACTACACCGCCCTGCCGGACTGGGCCCAGAGTCTGGGCATGGTCATGAGCCTGATCCTTCTCGCGCCCTCCTGGGGCGGCATGATCAACGGCATCATGACCCTCTCCGGCGCCTGGCATAAGCTGCGCAACGATCCCATCCTGCGCTTCATGGTGGTAAGCCTGTCCTTCTACGGCATGTCCACTTTCGAAGGCCCGATGATGTCCATCAAGACTGTCAACTCCCTGTCCCACTACACGGACTGGACCATCGGTCACGTTCACTCCGGCGCCCTGGGCTGGGTTGCCATGATCACCATCGGCTCCATGTACCACCTGATTCCCAAGCTGTATGGCAAGGAAAAGATGTACAGCACGGATCTGATCAACGTGCACTTCTGGATGTCCACCATCGGAACGGTGCTCTACATCGCCGCGCTCTGGGTCAACGGCATCATGCAGGGCCTGATGTGGCGCGCCTACAACCAGGACGGCACGCTCACCTACGCATTTGTTGAATCCGTGGTCGCCAGCTACCCCGGTTGGATTGTCCGGGTCCTTGGCGGTGCCATTTTCCTGGGCGGCATGCTGCTCATGGCATACAACGTCTACATGACCATCCGCAAGGATGCCCCGGCGGAAGCACCCGCGCCGGCGGCTGCATAAGGAGTATCGAGCATGGGATCTTCATCACACGAAGTCGTCGAGAAGAGTGTTCCGCTCCTCATCGTACTTATCATCGTCGCCATCAGTTTCGGTACGCTGGTGGAACTGTTCCCGCTGATCTTCTCCAAGAAGCTGGCGGAGCCCGTCGCCGGCCTTGAGCCCTACTCTGCGCTGGAGCTGGAAGGCCGGGACATCTACATCCGGGAGGGTTGCAACACCTGCCACTCGCAGATGATTCGCCCCCTGCGCGCCGAGACGGAACGCTACGGCCACTACTCCGTTGCCGGTGAGTTCGTCTACGACCGCCCGTTCCTCTGGGGCTCAAAGCGTACGGGACCGGACCTGGCCCGGGTTGGCGGACGTTACTCCGACGACTGGCACCGTGCCCACCTCTACAACCCCCGGGACGTGGTTCCCGAATCCAACATGCCTGCGTTCCCCTGGCTCTTCAAACGGGAACTGACCGGCGAGACCCTGGGGAAACGTATGGCAACGCTGCAAACGCTCGGCGTTCCCTACACGGATGACGACATTGCCGGTGCCCAGGCCGCCGTCGAGGGTAAAAAGGAAATCGACGCCCTCGTCGCCTATCTGCAGCAGATGGGCACGCTGATCAAGACGCGTCGCTGATATGGACATCAACGACCTCAGGGGAATAAGCACCGCCTTTCTGCTCGTCGCGTTTATCGCGCTGGTCTTTTGGGCATACAGCGGCCAGCGTAAAAAATCTTTTGATGAAGCTGCCAACCTGCCTTTCGCCGATGACGACGACACCGCAGACGGCAAAAATGAGGGAAGACAATCATGAATACCTACCTGAATGGCTTCTGGAGTGGCTGGGTAATCGTGCTGACATCGATCACGCTGCTTCTGATCACCTGGCTGCTGCTTTCCAACCGAAAGCGCACGCCCATCGACCAGAAGACCACGGGGCACGAATACGACGGTATCGAGGAATGGGACAACCCCCTGCCCGGCTGGTGGTTCGCCATGTTCGTGATCACCATCATCTGGGGTATCGGTTACCTCATCGCCTATCCCGGCATGGGTAATTTTCCCGGCGTGCTCGGCTGGTCCCAGATAGAGCAGCACAGCAACGAGGTTGCTACGGCGGACAAGAAATACCGCGCCATGCGCGACAAATACCTCGCTCTGCCCGTCGAGGAGATCTATAACGATCCGAAGGCGCGCAAGATGGGTATGCGCATCTACGGCAACAACTGCTCCCAGTGCCACGGGCTGGACGCGGCGGGTGCCCTGGGCTTCCCCAATCTGGCGGATAACGACTGGATCTATGGCGGCAGCCCCGATGTGATCAAGCAGACCATCGTTCACGGTCGCCGCGCGGCCATGCCCGCCTGGGAAGCGATTCTGGGTGAGGACGGCATTGCCGAGGCCACCGCCTACGTGCTGTCCCTGAACAGCCGGGACGCGGACCCTGCTCTGGTTGAAGCCGGCAAGAAGCATTACCAGACCTACTGCGTGGCTTGCCACGGACCCGACGGCAAGGGCAATCCGGCGCTGGGAGCGCCGAACCTGACCAACGGAATCTGGCTCTATGGCGGCAGCGCCGAGCAGATAGCCCATACGCTTCGCATCGGCCGCAACGGACAGATGCCCGCCTTTGGCGAGACGCTGGGAGAAGACAAGATCCACCTGGTCACAGCCTATATTTACGGTCTCAGCCAGTAACAAAATAATCCAACCGAAGGCTCGTCCCCCCCGCTGCTGCGGGGGGTCAACGCCACCGCCGTGGCCACTCTGAATAAGCAGTGGTATATCTGATGTCCGACCCCGAATTAATTGATATCCAGGAAGTCGCCCCCGCCGAAGTCGGGGAACTCGACCTCTACCAGAAGCGTGAAAAAATCTACACGCGCAAGATCGAAGGCTTCTACCAGCGCCTGCGCATGTTCACTGGCTGGCCTCTGCTCCTGGGTTACTACTGCGTTCCATGGATCAGCCTAAATGGCCGCCAGGCCGTCTGGTTTGATCTACCCGAGCGCGAGTTCCACATTTTGGGACTAACCTTCTGGCCCCAGGATTTCCCGCTTCTCGCGTTTCTTTTGATTATTTCCGCTTTTTCACTCTTTGCGGTTACCGTTTCTGCCGGGCGTCTGTGGTGCGGCTACACCTGTCCCCAGACCGTGTGGACCAGCATCTTCATGTGGGTAGAGCAGAAGTTCGAGGGTACGCGGAACCAGCGCATCAAGCTCGACAAGCAGCCCTGGTCCTTTAACAAGGCCTGGCGCAAAATCGGCAAGCACGCGACCTGGCTGTTCATCGCCTTCATGACCGGCATGACCTTCGTCGGCTATTTCTATCCCGTCCGGGACCTCGTCTACGAACTCGTCACCTTCTCGACGGGCCGTTGGCAGATTCTGTGGACCGTGTTCTTCACCCTCGCCACCTATACCAACGCCGGCTGGATGCGTGAGCAGGTGTGCAAATACATGTGCCCCTACGCCCGCTTCCAGTCCGTTATGTTCGATCCCGACACGCTGATCGTTTCCTACGACGCCACGCGTGGTGACCCCCGGGGATCGCGCAAAAAATCCACCGATCCCGCCGAGCTTGGCCTTGGCGACTGCATCGACTGCGAGCTCTGCGTGCAGGTATGTCCCACGGGCATCGATATTCGCAATGGTCTGCAGTACGAATGCATTGGCTGCGCCCTGTGCATCGATGCCTGCAATTCCGTAATGCGCAAGATGGGTTATGAGCCGGGTCTGGTGCGCTACACCAGCGAACGGGAGCTCGAAGGCGGTACCACGCACTGGCTGCGCCCGCGCATCATTGGCTACATCGTCATGCTCACGGTGATGGTCAGCGTCTTCAGCTACAATATTGCTTCGCGAGTACCGCTGGAGCTCACGGTCATTCGGGACCGGAACAACCTCTATGTCGAAACCGGTGATGGCGGCGTAGAGAACATCTACCGCCTGCATATCGTCAATATGGATCCGAAACCCCACCGCTTCGTGCTCCAGATCGACGGCGTTCCCGGTGCCGAAGTACTCGGTGCTACCAGCTATGAGCTGGACGGCAGCGAAGACCGGGAGATCACCCTGCGTGTCCATGCGTCCAGGGACGTGCTCAGCGCTCCCAGCACGGACCTGAGCTTCGAAATCGTCGCCGAGGATATGCCATCCCTGCGCGCCGTGAGTGAGTCACGGTTCATGAAGCCTCTATAATGAGTATCGGCAATCCCACGATGACAAGGTCCGCAAGCATGGCAAAAGGCGATTTCAACGCACTGCGGCGCGAAGACGAGGAATCCTGGTACCGACAGTTCTGGCCCTGGTTCCTCATCGCCCTTCCCGGCTCCGTCGTTATCGCAGCCCTGTCGACGGTGTACATCGCCAATCGCCATGCGGATGACCTTGTGGTGGACGACTACTACAAGGACGGCCTGGCCATCAATGTGCAACTCGAGAAGCAGCAGCGGGCCAGCGAGTTGGGCATCAGCGCCGAGATCCGGGTACTCGCACAGCGCGTGCAGGTGCGCCTGCAGGGCGCCCGGGACGAGGTCGGCGCGTTGAACCTCCTCCTGTCCCACCCCCTCGATGCGGACAGCGACTTCTCCCTTGCGCTGTCTCCCGTCGCACCGGGGCTCTACGTAGGCGAGATGCCCACCCGGGCACAGCCGAACTGGCACTGGACCCTGTACCCCGAAGCTGGAGACTGGCGCCTGGACGGTTCCCTGGCCTCCCGGGACTTTCTGGACCCCTCCGGCTCCACGCCGTGACCGCCAGGAAGAGGCCCGAACAGCGCCTGGTTCGGTTCCCGCGTCAAAGCGTCCCGCCGATCCCGTGAACAGTCCCAGTCCCCTGCCCCCGGAGGTGACCTCCCCCGTATCCTGCTACCACTGTGGCGAAGCCGTCCCCCCCGGTAGCGCCTGGCATCTGGAAATCGGCGGAGAAGACCGGCCCATGTGCTGCCCCGGCTGCCAGGCGGTAGCCGCGATGATCCGGGACAACGGACTGGAGCGCTTCTACGAACGCCGCACCGCCTACGCCGAACGCCCGGAAGACACCTACGTGAGCGGAGCGCAACGTTTCGAGATCTACGAGGACCCCGATCTCCTGGCGGAATTCAGTGACCTGTCCGGGGAACACCGGCGCATGCGCCTGCTTCTCGGCGGGGTCACCTGCGCCGCCTGCACCTGGCTTATTGAAACGAGTCTGCAGCGTCTACCTGGCGTGAGCGCCGCCAGCGTAAACCTCAGCCAGGGGCGGCTGGACATCGAGATCGTCGAGGGCGCGATTCGTCCCAGCGAGGTTTTCGCTGCGGTGGCGGCGCTCGGCTATCAGGTGTCCCCCTGGCACAGCAACGCCCAGCGGGATCAGGCTGCCAGTGAGTACCGAACGGACCTGCGCCGCCTGGCCGTCGCCGGCATCGGCATGATGCAGGTGGGCATGTTCGCCATCGCCCTCCACGCCGGCGATTTCCAGGGTATGAGTGAGGAGTATCAACGCCTGCTGCGCCTGTTCAGCCTGCTGGTGACGGGCTTCGTCGTCGCGTTTTCAGCCCGGGGATTCTTCGAGAGCGCCTGGCGCCACCTGCGCCACGGGATGCTGGTTATGGATCTCCCCGTCGCGCTCGCCATTGGCCTGGCCTTCACCGCCAGTTGCGTGGCTACCTTCCGCGGTGGTGGCGATGTCTACTTCGATTCCGTGGTGATGTTCACCTTTCTGTTGCTCCTGGCGCGTTTCATCGAGAAGCGCCTGAGGTACCGCGACGCGCTGGCCTGGCAGGATGCGGAACGGGCACTCCCCGACGCTGCCCAGGTACAGCGCGGCGGCATCTGGCTGAGCGTGCCCCGGAAGGACATCGTCGCGGGAGATCTGCTGCGCATACGCCGGGGCGATACCCTGCCTGTGGATGGCAGCGTATCCCGGGGAACGAGCGCCGTCCGCGAAGACAGCTTCAATGGCGAGTCCCTGCCGCGCACGGTGCAGCCCGGTGATGCCGTCTACGCGGGCACGCACAACCTGGACGACACCTTCGAACTCTGCGCCAGCGGTGCCTATGCCCAGTCACGCCTCGCTGCGCTGCAGCGCTTCATTGACCGGGCGCGCCTTGAGAAGCCTGCCATCGCCCGCCTGGCCGACCGGGTAGCATCGGTATTCATCGCCGCCGTGCTGCTCGCGACCAGCGTGACCGCGTTGATCTGGTGGCAGGTCGATTCGTCCCGCGCGCTCTGGGTTGCGGTCTCGGTACTGGTGATCAGTTGCCCCTGTGCCCTGTCCCTGGCCACACCCGCGGGCCTTGCGAGTGCCGCCGCGCGCCTGCGCCGCAACGCGATCCTGGTGCATGGGGAGAACGCGCTGGAGGCCCTCGCCCGCGTGGACTACGCGATCTTCGACAAGACCGGCACCCTGACCAGCGGCGCCTTCCGCATCGCCGAATGCGTCCTGTTGGACGACGGCGTCAGCGAAGACCTTGTCCTCGCGCTTGCCAGCACGCTGCAGGAACACTCCAATCACCCCATTGCATCGGCCTTCGACAGTGCCGAGCGCCGCGAGGTCACCGATATCAGCTATCGCGTCGGTGCCGGTCTTGAGGGTCGCTTCTCCCACCGCCCCCTGCGCATGGGTTCCCGGGACTTCTGTCGCGCCATAGCCCCGGGGCTGCCTGAGGCACCGCAACGCAGCGGCTACTGGGTTGCCCTCTGCGCCGAGGACCGCCCCCTCGCCTGGTTCGCCCTGCGCGACGAGCCGCGAACAGAGGCCCTGGGCATGCTGCAGCAACTTCGCCGCGAAGGGGTCGAAACGGAGTTGCTGACCGGTGATGCGTCCCGCCATGGACGCGAACTCGGCGAAGCCCTGGGGTTCTCCCGCGTGGAGACCGGCATGCAACCAGAGGACAAACTGGCCCGGCTCACCACACTGCAGCGCGCCGGACACCGGGTATTGATGGTCGGAGACGGCCTCAACGATGCCCCGGTGCTCAAGGGAGCCGACGTATCCATTGCCGTCGCGGGCGCTACGGACCTGGCCCGGGCGCAGGCGGATTTCGTGGTTCTGGACGGCAACCTCGGCCAGATTCTCACCATCCGATCCGTGGCCGCGGGTTGCCACCGAATCATCCGCCAGAATTTTGCCTGGGCGCTGGCCTACAACAGCATCGGTATCCCCATCGCAGCCCTGGGACTGGTGCCGCCCTGGGCCGCGGCGGTGGGCATGTCCCTCAGCTCGCTTCTCGTGGTCGCCAATGCGGCAAGACTCCGACGCACCCCCACCGCGAGGACCCGCTGAACCATGGAGAGCCTGTATCTACTGATTCCCGTTGCCCTGATCTTCTGCGTCATTGTTATCAAGCTGCTGCTATGGGCCATCGACAGTGGCCAGTACGACGACCTCGACAAGGAGAGCTGGCGCATCATCTCAGACGATGACGAAGAACCCGGAGAGAAGGACGAGCCATGATCAGCAGCACGGAAGCCATTGCGGCGCTCGGACTCGGACTTGCCGGCGCCGGCCACTGCCTCGGCATGTGTGGAGGCATCGCGGCGGCCATCAACCTCGGTGGTAAAAGCAGTGCAGGCACCACGGTCGCCTACCATGGCGGCCGACTGGTCAGCTACGCCGCCCTCGGGGCCCTGCTTGGCGCGCTGGCAGGCAGCATCAATCTGGCCCAGTGGACCATGGGCCTGCGCTATCTCGCGGGTTTCCTGTTGATCGCCATGGGCCTCTCCATCGCCGGCTGGTGGCGTGGCATCAGCATTCTGGAGCGCGCCGGTGCCGTGCTGTGGAAGCCTGTTCAGGCGTTTTCGTCGCGCTTTCTACCGGTCCGTCACTGGTATCAGGGATTCTTCCTGGGCAGTTGCTGGGGTCTGATGCCCTGTGGCCTGATCTACAGTGCCCTGGCATGGTCTGCCACGGCCCAGGACGCGATGCGCTCGGGAACGCTTATGCTCCTGTTCGGCATCGGGACCCTGCCGGCAATGCTGGCGACCAGCTTTTCCGCCGCCGGTGCCCAGGCATTGCTGCGCAAGCGGGGCCTGAAACTGTTCATCGCCCTGTTCCTCATCGTCTCCGGCGCCTGGTCCCTGTACCTCACCGTCGCCCACGGAGGCCACCTCAATCGCAGCATAGAGACCAGCGCCGCGTCCATGGAGATGGCCCCCGCCTCCCCCGGGGGGCACAGCCAGCACTAGGCCTCTGTCCCGGGGCGCATCGAAAAAGTGGCAGCGCCTCTGCCGACGCACTAGGCTGGGACTGAAACCCTGCAGAGGAAGGCTCCATGGCGTATATCGAAGGATTTGTTATCGCAGTACCTGTCGCGCGCAAACAGGAGTTCATCGACCACGGCACCAGTATGGACTCGCTGTTTCTCGAACTGGGTGCCCTGCGCGTGATGGAGTGCTGGGAAGATGATGTCCCGGAGGGACAGGTAACGGATTTTCGCAAGGCGGTGCAGGCCCACAGCGATGAAGCCGTCGTGTTCTCATGGATAGAGTGGCCGGACAAGCACACTCGGGACTCCGCGATGAGCGAGTGGGAGGAGCGTGCAAAAACGGACGACCGCTATCAGATGGACCCCGAGGGAATGCCCTTCGACGGGAAGCGGATGATCTTCGGCGGCTTCACACCGGTCCTTGCCCTCGGCGCCTGACGCCCCACACTTCGTTGCTACGACGCAGGGTTGATATTCAAAGACAAAAAAAGCCCCGCCAGAAGCGGGGCAGGGTGGCACGGGGCACCACCCTCAGGCAATGCTCAGAACTTGTAGGCCACACCGATGTTGTACACCCAGGGGTCGATGTCCACATCGAAGCTGACCGTGGCGTTGCTGCCATCGGCGAAGCCGACATCGATGTCTGCGGTCGTACCGATGTCGATGTACCAGACACCCAGGTTAAGAGACCACTTCTCGTTCAGGGGTACGTCGACGCCCGCCTCGACAGCCAGACCGACGGAATCATCCAGGGACAGCTTTGCACTCGTCACGCCCAGGAGATCACCAAGGGCACCGCCGAGCACGGGGGAAACCTCTTCATCAAAGAACGCGGTGTAGTTAACTCCTACGCCGAAGTAGGGCTGCCAGCCTTCCGCATTGCCCCGGGGATACCACTGCAGGCTCAGGGTCGGGGGCAGATGCTTGGTGGATCCGGCGGGAATGCCGAGATCAACCACTTTGATATCATGTTCAAAGGGTGTCGCGGCCAGGAGCTCCAGTCCCCAGTTGTCAGACATCATCCAGGTGCCAATGATGGAAATCTGCGTGTCGTCGTCGACATCCACACCACTGGGCAGCGTACCCACCGGATCGGGCAGAACAATGGGATCACTGTCCGCGTCGGGAGCAACGGTTACGATACCCGCACGCAGGATAATATCACCCTGCTCATAGGCGTTTACCGACAAAGCTCCCATTGCCATCGTGGCCGCTGCGACTGCGATAACCAGCTGTTTTTTCATTTGCGTTCACTCCTTCTGGGCTGAGAGACACCCCGCGGGGCATCTTGTGGCGAGCATAGTAGGAGCTGTTCCCTGTCCCGACATTGACCTCCATCAAGATTAGGACGCGCATAATATCGACGAAGGTCGGCAGGGAGCGCTTCCGGGTTTAAGCCTTTAATATAGGCACCTTGAAACGCCCCGCCGGTATTGCATATGGTTCTTGTTCGCCCCCTTGGTTGCGCGCTCTGGGCACTCCTGTGCCTGGGAGTCCCAGGCGAA
>CAXBBA010000033.1:0-10207 GCA_963973805.1 uncultured Halieaceae bacterium
TTTTCTCACCTGACCCCGTGAGGGGTACAACGCTTACTCGGCGAGGCTTACTTTCTCTTCCTGCACGGGCGCTGCCAGAGCCACACCGTCGCGATCGGCCAGGGTGCTCACACCATCACGGGTAACGGAACAGACGACCAGCGTGTTGTCTCCGCCCTGGGGGGTAACCATCAGGCGCAGGTGCGACTGACCGGAGCTGCGCTTGATGCTGCGCAGACGCATACGGGTGTCTTCCCCGTAGAACGATTTAACGTCAGCCTTGCACTGGGTGAGGTTTTCACGATCTTGACTGCCGGCAAAGGCAGACACGGCGCCAGCGGCCAGTACAACACCCAACGTAGTTGCAACCAGATTCTTCATTACAATGTCTCCTTAAGTAACATTAGCTTGATGTGCGTAACACAACATGCACGGAAGACACTATAGCCTGTGTTTTTACGAAGCGTTATATCCAGTTTTGACCTGAGGCGTTCCGTTTTTGCAACACCTGTTACCCGAAGTGACAACTATCCAGGCGAGGCCGCATCAGAGAGAGCTCTTCGGCAAGGATTTCCCGAAGAATGCGCATGCGCGCAGACAGGCGAAGATCCCGGTGAGACACCACCCAGATATCGAGGAAATGGTGAACTTCTTCGCCAGGTACCCGCACGATACCCTCCTCTTCGCGGAAGATGGAGCACGCGCCGAACACCATACCCATACCGCATTTCACGGCTTCCAACTGCAAATTCACGTCGTTGATGACGTGTCTCACGGGCAGATGGCCGTTGCGACAGTGCTTCCAGGGCTCTTCGAGGATCCCGGAGGTGCGGTAGCCAATCCAGGTGAGGTGACTCACATCTTCCGGATCTTCGGGATTCAGGAGGTCCTCGCGCACATAGGCGGCGGCGGTCATCGCCGAGATGCGTCGGCCGATAAGAGAGTCCGGCGGTGGCGAACCGGCGGGAAAGACCCGGATGGCGATGTCGGCCTCACGCCGCCCCAGATCCAGAGAATCCACGCTGGTGATCACCTCGAGCTCAATACCCGGGTACTGTTCGGCAAAGGACGCGAGGCGAGGCACGATCACGCTCAGACCTGACGCCGTGGGCAGAGTCAGACGAATCAAACCCTGCAACTCCTGATCCACACCGGATACCTGGCGTTCCGCGCTGAACAGCAACTCCTCGACATGCTCGGCGGTGAGCAGCAGGTTTTCACCGCTCTGGGTCATGCGGTAACCCTCGGGAGTCCTGTCGAAGAGGCGCGAACCCAGGGCGCGCTCCAACTCATCGAGGCGGCGCGTCACGGTGGAGTTGCTGACGCCGAGCTCCTGGGCCGCAGCCCGGGCGGAGCGTTTGCGCGACAGCGCCAAAAGAATCTTCAGATCATCCCAGTCCATGGGAACACTATACCTCCCAAAGCCCCGGGAGCGCCGCTCCCCAGGTACCCCCCTCGCTCAGGCGTAGGTTGCCTCGAGGGCCTCGATGAAACGGCCGAGATCCGCCTCCGGGAGCAGGTTGATGCCGGCGGCGGCGGAGCGCCCTCCTCCGGTCTCAAACTGGCGGCACAGGGTATCGGCATCACGCTTGTCGTTCAGGGGGGCTCGCACGCTCACCAGGAAGCCGCCCTCCCGCTTGTGCGTGAGCACCGCATGGGCACGGGATGGCGTGGCGTTTGCCAGGCTGTTGCCATAGACACCGCTCACGCGGCGCGCCCAGGCAGCCTGGGGCAGGATGAACACGGCGCTGCGCTCCGACGACCACTCGGGCTCCAGCGCTTCGGCGCTCGCCATATCCCCGGCATATCCATCCGCGAGGCGACGAAAGCTCGTGTCCGCTTCGGCGACGAAATCTTCCGGGCGGTCATAGGTGGACATCAGCTGGTAGAGCTCTCCGGGATGGAAGTGCAGGTCTTCCAGGGCTGCGCCGTAGCCGTTGTAGTTCACATAGGTGCCCAGGCGTCGGTACAGGTCCAGGGTCTCGTCATCCAGATCGAGGGTGCGCCCCAGGGCCCGGGCGGAGGCGTCGAGGTTGTCGCCAAAAGCGCCCACGACGCCCCAACGGGCGTAGGCGCCATCGAGGTGACCGTTCACCAGCAGACTGGTGCACACATCGGGTGCCGTATTGATGCGCGCCTGAAGATGCTCCGACACGGGAATCTCACCGGCGAAATGGTGATCGCAGTAGAACACCGGAACCTTCGCCGCCAGCAGCTGCTCCAGCGGCCCGCGATTCTTGTCCAGGGATACGTCGAGCACTGTGACGCGTTCCGCGCTGGCGACATCAACGCGGTCCAGCAGACTGATATCCCGCTTCACTCCGGTGAGGAGCTCCGCCTTGAGGGGCTCGGCGCGGCGCAGCTGAATCAGCGCGCAGATGCCATCTGCATCCCCGTTGAATACATCGTAGGTGGTCATGGAAGCGAACTCCGGTATTGGGTATCAGCCATCCAGGGCGGATTCGGGAAAGAGCTTCTTGACCTTGGAGGAGTCCGCCTCCCCCGGCGCCCGGCGCTTGCCTACGCGGCCCTGCTTGACCCACAGGTGGTCGTGGCGAATCTCGTGCTTCTCGAAGCCGTTGACCGATTCCCGCAGCACTCGCGTGATGCCCTGGCAGTCCATCGCCTCGCAGCGCAGCATGAGCTCCTTCAGCGCGACGCAGACCTGGCCATGGGACAGGCACTCTTCCTCGGCACGCATGATCATGGGGTGACCCGTGCCGCTGACGGAGGTGCCCAGGAGCAATTCTTCGTGGAGCTTCTCGCCGGGGCGCAGGCCGATGAATTCGATGGCCACGGTGTTGTCCGTGTCCCGGGCGCCCGCGACTTCATGACCACTGAGGCGAATCATGCGCTTGGCCAGATCCACGATCTGCACCGGCTCGCCCATGTCGAGGACGAACACATCGCCCCCGGTGCCCATGGCACTGGCCTGGAGTACGAGGTGCGCGGCCTCCTGAATACTCATGAAGTAACGCGATACTTCCGGGTGCGTCACGGTAACGGAACCGCCGTTTTCAATCTGCTCCCGAAACAGGGGCACCACCGAGCCCGAGGACCCGAGCACGTTGCCGAAGCGCACCATGCAGAAGCGCGTATCCGTTTCTTCGCCGGCCAGCCCCTGCAGGATGAGTTCGGCAAAACGCTTCGACGCGCCCATGATATTGGTGGGTCGCACGGCCTTGTCCGTAGAGATCAGCACAAAGGTCTCAACGTTGGCCAGGCGCGCCGCCTCCGCCGCATGCCAGGTCCCGAACACGTTGTTGGCCACACCTTCGGCGACGTTGTGCTCGACCATGGGCACGTGCTTGTACGCCGCCGCGTGGTACACGGTCTGAACCTTGAAGGTACGGTAGATCGTTTCCATGCGCTGCTTGTCACGCACGGAACCCAGCAAACAGACAGTCTCGATATGCTTGTCGCGCCGCGTCTGAAGTTCCTTCAGCTCCCGTTCGATGCGGTAGAGCGCATACTCGGAGTTATCCAGCAGGATCAGCTCCTTCGGATTGGCCTCGAGAATCTGGCGACACAGCTCGGCGCCGATGGAGCCACCGGCCCCCGTCACCATCACGACCTTGTCGGTGATGCAGCGCTCGATGAGTTCGGGATGGGGGGGTACGGGCTCGCGTCCGAGCAGATCGTCCAGATCGATGTCCTGAATCTGGCTCACGGCCGCGGCGCCGCCCACGATCTCATTGATCTTGGGCACGGTGCGCACGTGCACGGGCAGGCCAACGAGGGAATTGATGATTTCGCGACGCCGCTCCGCAGACGCCGACGGGATCGCCAGCAGCACCTGGGTGATGGCGTGCTCCTCAACGAGGCGTTCCAGATCCCGCGGGCGCACCACCTGCAGTCCGTTGATCACCGAATGCTGGGCCCGGGGATCATCATCCACAAAGGCCACCACGCGATACTGATCACCGTGGTGCAGCGCGGTCAGCAGCTGGCGACCGGACTCACCGGCGCCGTAAATGAGTACATTCTTGGTACTGGAACGCAGACGAGCCTGGTAGCTCGCCCGCACGACGAGGCGCGTGCCGCCAATGCTGCACATAGCCAGGGCCCAGTACACGAACGGCATGGCCCGGGGCACATCAGCTCGGGTGAAGAAAATGGCGGCGCCCAAAGCCAGGGTGGAGTAGCTCACCGCCTGGATGATGGACCAGATCGCCTGCTGCCCCATGAAGCGGATGATGGCGCGGTACAGGCCCATGCGCAGGAAGATCGCCGCGCTGGCGAGCAGCGTCAGCGCCGCGCAGGCCACCTCCACCACGCCGGGAGCCCGCCCCCAGAACGGGTAGCCGTAGGCAATGATCATCGACAGCGTAACGAACACCATGTCCACACCAAGGACCATGGCCTGCTTTACGTTTCGGGGAACTTCGATAATTCTCAGCAGCGAACGGCTCGCCGCTTCCATACCACGACGAGCCCTGCTCGCCAGGTTCTTGGCCGGGTTATTCACTCTTGGTCACTCCGCGCTGGTCTGGCGCCTGTCGACTTGCTATTTGTGTGTGCCGACTTGTGGGAAAAGCTTACTCCAAAGCGCGCCACTTCGCCATGAGAAAGAGTTGCGGGAATAGAGCCATGGCCCCAGCCGTCCATTGTGGCAGCAGTTCCAGGGCCACCGCGCCGGCCAGGGGATACAACCACAGCAGGTGCAGCAGCAGCAGACGCCAGAGCACCGCAGCGTGACTCTGGTATTGCCGGGACAGGCGCTGGTAGAAATGCCCCCGGTGCGCCTGCCCCAGCGGCTCACCCCGCCCCATGCGCCGCAGAAGTGTCGCCGCGGTATCGAGGAGAAAGGGACTCATCAGTATCAACCAGATCATCGGAGCCAGAAGACCGTCCCACGTCGCCCAGAGACCGAGCCAGCCCAGCAGCAGCCCCGCGGGCAGGCTGCCCGCATCCCCCATGAACAGCAGCGCGGGCGGGCGGTTGAAGCCGAGAAAACCGAGATAGCTTCCGGCCACTACCCCCGCCGCAATCACGAAACTGTGCGGTGCTCCGGTGCCCCAGGCCAGCACAGCGAGGGCCCCCGCTGTCAGCACACATTGCAGCGCCGCGATTCCGTCGATGCCATCCATGAAGTTGTAGAGATTCACGAGCCACACGAGCAGGACCACCAGCAGCACCGCCACGGCCCAGGGCATGCTGCCGAACAAGCCGTAGGCCCAGACCAGCGCTGAGGCCACGGCGAACTGCACCAGCAGGCGCAAGCGCACGCCCAGGGGGCGCCGGTCATCCCAGGCACCGAGGAAACACAGCACAAGCGCCGCCCCCAGGCCCCCGAGCTCCGGCGAGCGTGCAGGCCAGACCTCCGCCACAGCGGCTCCCAACAGCAACGCTCCCAGTACCGGCACAATGACCAGCCCCCCCGAACTGGGTGTAGGCTGATGATGGGAACTACGGGCGTTCGGCGTGTCCAGCCACTGGCTCCGCCTTGCCAGGGGCAGGAACAGGCAGGTACCAATAAGCACCGCCAGAACGGCCGTCGCGGGGAGCAGCACCAGGGTCACGACGCCGCCTCCGTCGCCTGCGCCAACACCTGTTCAAAGGTTCGCGGCGGCCGTGCCAGCAAGCGCGTCAGGTCGTCGGAGACGTAGCACTCTTCGCCCGCGAGGCGCTCCCATAGAGAACCGGGCTCCTCGCCACGCAGGCGATCAAGGATGGCAGCAGCGAAGCGCCACAGCGCCGCCGGCGGTGACGGCAAGGGGGACCTGCGCCCCGAGGCCTGCGCCAGAGCCTCATGCAAACGTCGGGTGCTGTAGCGCTGCCCATCCGTCACGGTCAGGTGTCCGGGCGCCTCGTCACCGCTGTGCAGCAATGCGATCAGTATCTCGATGAGGTCACCGCGCCCTATCATGCTGCGTTCCCCGCCCGCGGGCGGTCGCGGCATGTGCAGGGACACCCAGCGCTGGAGCCATCGCAGGTGCCCCGTCAGCTCTTCGTCATAGACCAGTGCGGGACGCACAATGATCAGGCGCATCGGGGTATCCGCACACAGCGCCTGCAGCGCCTGTTCGGCGAGGAGTTTCGAACTTCCGTAGTCCGGAGGCGAAGGGTCGGCGGAATCCGGGGAAGCGCCCTGGGCTTTCACGCTGCTGACAAACAGGAAGCGCTCGACACCGGCTTCCAGCGCCTGGCGGGCCAGCGCCACCGTGCCGTCGATATTGACGCGCCGATACGCCGCAGCATCCGCGCGCTGGTGGGCGATGCCGGCGAGGTGGATCACCGCGTCGACACCTTCCACGGGCAGGGTTCCATCGGGCGCGGCGAGGTCAGCACGAACGACGTCGTCCACCGGCGGCAGGTCCGCGTCGCTGTGAGCCAGCGCGCGCACCCGGATCTGCCGGCTACGAAGGGCCGGTATGAGGGCGCGCCCCAGATAACCGCTGCCCCCTGTTACGAGACAATGCAAAGTCGTGCCCGCTCCCCCGTGATTTGCGGGCGGATGTTGCGCCCCTCGGGGGAAAAAATAAAGGGCCCCGTGGGGCCCGGGCTTCAGCGCAGCGTAATACGTCCGCGGTTTCGCTCCACGGTCGCCGCCCCGATACCCGTGACTTCCGAGAGCTCCTCGACGGACTCGAAGTCACCAAACTGTTCGCGATAGCGCACGATCGCCTCTGCCTTACTGCCGCCGATCCCCTGAAGTCCATCGGCCAGTTCCTGGGCGTCGGCGGTGTTGATGTTGACCGGGGCGGGTGCCGCGGCTTCGGAGCTCGCCGGGGGCGTCGCCTGGGCATGGACCACGGGAGCCTGCAGCACGGTCTGCTGCGCCAGAATCAGTCCGAGGGCAGCGAGCAGCGACGAGCGCATTGCCCGACGCCGTCGGCCGCAGGGTTTGAAGGGGGACGCCTGCTCCGCTGGCGAGCGATGCAGTGGCGAAGATTGCGAGGAACGGGGCACAGAAGAAATTGGTTTCACGGCGAGACCTCCATGTCATTGCGCGAAAAAGTTTGCAGAAACGGTGTCTGTCACCGCCGGAGACCTGCTCCGCAGCGGCGACAACACTCACGGTAGCAGCCAAACCCTCCCCAGGGGCGCGCCCGGACGCTATTGATGGATCAGGACCCGCCGCCAATCCCCAGAGACGCGTTGATGGCGGCCAGCGCATCGGCCGGTGATGGCGCCTGGGTAATCGGCCGACCGATGACCAGGTAGCTGGCGCCGTCGTCGATCGCGTCGACGGGCGTCACGATGCGACGCTGATCATCCGCGGCCGCACCGGCGGGACGAATTCCCGGCGTAACGAGGGCAAACTCCCCGGGGCAGAGCGCTCGCAGGCGCGGAGCCTCGCGGGCCGAGCAGACGACGCCGTCGAGACCACAGTCCCGGGCCAGGAGCGCCAGACGCTGCACCTGCTCCTCCAGGGAATCGCGATAGGCGAGCTCCCCGAAATCCTCGCTGTCCATGCTCGTCAGGATCGTCACGGCGATCAACAACGGCCTGCGGGAAGCTCCATCGAGCGCCTGCACAGAAGCCTCCAGCATGCGGCGACCACCACTGGCATGCACATTGACCATCCACACGCCCAGAGCCGCGGCGCTGCGCAAGGCCGCAGCGACGGTATGGGGAATATCGTGGAACTTGAGATCCAGAAAGATCTCGAAGCCCAGCTTTTGAAGCTCCTCGACCAGCGCCGGTCCAGCAGCGGTGAACAGTTCCTTGCCGACTTTCAGGCGGCAACTCCCGGGATCGAGCTCCCGTGCCAGGGCAAGGGCCGGGGTGGCCCCAGCGTAATCCAGGGCAACAACCACGGGGGACAGGATTGGGGACACGCGCTTACTCCGTTTCTGTGCTGCGAATAGTGTGGAACGTGCCCCAGTACTTGCAGCCGGGACAGAACCACAACAGGTGCTTGGCCGAGAACCCGCAATGATCGCAGCGGTAGGCGGGGCGCTCGCTGATCAGGCGCTCCAGAAGCAGGCTCAGCATGGTCAGGGTCTGGCGGGATTCCCCGGCCTGCGGCGTATTGCCGTCGGTCTGCAGGCGGATCAGGCGCAGCAGACCGCGCAGGGACGGTACGTCTGCGAGTCGCGCCGCCAGAAAAGCGGAGGCCGCCGCCTGCCCTTCGTCGCGCAGCACGTCTTCCGCCACCGCGATCATCAGGGGCGTGGACGGATAGCGATCGAGGCAGTCGCGCAGATTCGCCGACAGCGCCGCCTCCTCGCCCAGCGCCGCGTAGCAGGCACGCAGCGCGGGAATCGCCTCGGGAAGGAAATCCGGATCCTGATCGATCACGCGTGCCAACGCGGCAATCGCTTCCCGGTGATTGCCGTCCTCCCCCTCCAGGCGTCCGAGCTCCAGGGACGCGCGTACGCAGTTCCGGTCGCTGTCCAGCGCGAGGCGCAGACGGCTCCTCGCCCCATCGATATCACCCCGGGCCTTGAGCTCCAGCGCCAGCTCGCAGTAGAAGTGCGCCATCTGCACTTCCACCGCCTGCCCGGAGCGCATCGGCGTCGCGTTACCCGACAGCAGCCCTTTGCGCGGCAACAGCTGCCCCCCCACTTCGATGGCCCGCTCCCACTCCCGTTCGGAGCGATAGAGCTCCAGCAAGTGCTGGCGGGCGACATCCCGCTGCTCCCCGGACTCCTCCACCAGATCCTGCAGTAGCTGCTCCGCGCGATCCAGAAGCCCCGCGCTGACGTAGTCCCGCGCCAGCTCGAGGTGGGCAATGTGCATCTGGGAGCGAGCGAGATTTGGCCGGGCCAACAGGTTTTCGTGGATGCGGATGGCGCGGTCAACCTCACCCCGGCGGCGCAACACGTTGCCCAAAGCAATGTGCGTCTCCAGCGTTTCGCTGTTGACCTCCAGGGCGCTGATGAAGTGATCGACGGCACCATCGGGGCGCCCGTCGAGGAGGTAGTTCAGTCCGCGATAATACTGACTGGGGGGAGAGGCGTTGGCCGATGGGCCGGTTCCGGCACTGCGTCTTCCCAGCCACCAGCCACAGGCGATGGCGCAGAAGAGCAGCGCAAAGACGAGCGCGTCATTCACGCGGAGCCAGCGCCGACGAGCGCACCCGGTCGAGCTCACTCTGGGCGCTCGCCACCTGGCGCCGCGCCGCTATGAGGCGCGTGCGCAGGCGCAGGGCCGTAAGGGAAGTCAGGATCATGCCCAGCACACCGCCCAGGGCCAGCGCGGCCAGCACCCAGAGCGCCAGACTTCGCGGCGCCAGGGTCATGAACAGCACATCCAGAGGGACGGGCTCGGCATTCTGGAGCGCGAAAAGCACCCCGACACCGGCCATGGCTACGGCCAGAAGCAACGCGATCAGCTTACGCAGAAAACCCATAAAGAATCAGAGTCCCGCCTGCAGCCCCAGGTTCACCCGGTCCCGAAGTTCCTTGCCGGGCTTGAAGTGCGGCACGTACTTGCCGGTGAGCTCCACCGCGTCGCCGGTCTTGGGGTTGCGGCCCCGGCGGGGCTCGCGGTAGTGCAGCGAGAAGCTTCCGAAGCCGCGAATCTCGATGCGGCCGCCGGTGCTGAGGGAGTGGGACATCTGCTCGATGATGGTTTTCACGGCCAGCTCCACATCCTTCGTGGACAACTGGGACTGCCGCAGGGCAATCGCTTCGATCAATTCGCTTTTGGTCATTGTCGCGCCTTCACCGTGCAGACCCCACACCAACGTCCCCGCGACGCCAGTCTCCTGAAGATATTGTGGACGCATCCGCCGAATCACGCAACGCCTTATTTTATATGGAAAATTTACACTTCCCGGCCACCGCCCGGGCGCTGATCCAAAAAAAAGGGCCCCGCAGGGCCCTTGATGCTGGAGAGCGGTGCGTGGCACCGCTGCCCTGGCGTTTACTGACCGCCCATCTGGGCCTTGATCAGGTCGCCGATGGTGCCGGGAGAGGAAGCGCCGTCCTGATCATTCAGGGACTTCACAGCTTCCTGCTCTTCTTCGTAATCCTTGGCCTTGATGGACAGGGTTACGCCGCGGTTCTTGCGATCCACGGACACGATCTTCGCTTCGACGGAATCACCAACCTTGAACTCGCTGCGGGCATCTTCCACCCGTTCCCGGGCGATGTCGGAAGCCTTGAGCAGACCCTCGACTTCGTCCGCCAGTTTCACGGTCACAACCTTGGCGTCGACTTCCACAACCTCACCCGTAACGATGGTGCCGCGATCATTGACCGCGATGTAGTTGCTGAAGGGGTCGTCTTCGAGTTGCTTGATGCCCAGGGAGATGCGCTCACGCTCGGGGTCGATG
>CAXBBA010000034.1:0-10123 GCA_963973805.1 uncultured Halieaceae bacterium
GGCGCCTGGTGCTGGGATTCATGGTGGCGGCTGCGGTGCTCAGCATGTGGATATCCAATACCGCCACCACACTCATGCTCCTGCCCGTGGCCTTGGCGGTGCTCGAGGGAGCCCAGGAGCGGGAGCGCCTGGCGGTGCCGCTGCTGCTGGGTCTCGCCTATGCGGCGAGCGTCGGTGGCGTTGGCACGCCCCTGGGTACGCCGCCGAACCTGATCTTCATGCAGGTGTTCGAGGAGTTCACCGGCGAGGCCGTGACCTTCTCGCGCTGGATGAGCTGGGGCGTGCCCGTGGTGGTGCTGCTGGTGCCGGTGATGGCCTGGTCCCTCACGCGGGGCCTGGGGCGGGAGATGTGCCTGGAACTGCCCGATGTCGGTCCCTGGAAGGTCGAAGAGCGCCGCGTACTGATCGTCTTCGGTCTCACGGCCCTGGCCTGGATTACGCGCAGCGAGCCCTTCGGCGGCTGGAAGACCTGGCTCGATCTGCCCCAGGCCAACGACGCCTCGGTGGCGTTGCTGGCGGTGGTGCTGATGTGCGCCCTGCCCAATGGCCAGGGTGGCCGTCTCCTCGACTGGGAGCGCGCCCAGCGCATCCCCTGGGGCGTGCTGTTGCTGTTTGCGGGAGGCATCTGCCTCGCCCGGGGCTTCATCGAATCGGGCCTGAGTGACCTCATCGGCCAGGCGTTGACCACCTTCATTGCCATGCCCGCGCTGCTGCTGATCCTGCTGGTGTGCCTGGTGGTGACTTTCATGACCGAAGCGACGAGCAATACGGCGAGCGCCACATTGCTCATGCCGGTGCTCGCGGCGGCGGCGCTGGCCGCCTCCCTGCCGCCAGAGATGCTGATGGTGCCCGCAGCCATGAGTGCGAGCTGCGCCTTCATGCTGCCCGTGGCCACCGCGCCCAATACGGTGGTGTTTGGTTCCGGTATGGTGACCACCGCGCGCATGGCTCGCGAGGGACTGGCGCTTAACTTCATTGCGGCGACGATTGTGGCCGTCGTCTGCTATCTGGTGATCCTGTGAATCGAACCGTGCTCAGGCTGGTGGGCCTGCTGTGTATTGGCGCATCCCTCGCTCTACTGTGGCCGGGCATCAGCAAACCGGTGCTGACGCTGAGTGGGGAGCTGGAGAAGTCCGCCCTGGCGGAGTTCGGCATCAATCTCATCGCCGGGGAGAACCCCAGCAGCCAGGCGCGGGACATGCTGACGATGATGTCCCGCTTCCTTGGCCTGGACCAGATCGAGGGGCGTGTCGAGGCCTATCGCAGCACCCGCTCCATCCTGGGCATGTCCCGGGAGCTGGTGGATAACGGCAATCTTCCCGTGGCGGTGCTGATCGTCACCTTCAGCATCGTGATTCCCGTGCTCAAGCTGGCCATGCAGGCGCTCGCGCTGCTGCTGGCAGGGCGTCCCCTGGGCGGGACCCTGCTGCGCGTGAACGCGGCGCTGGGCAAGTGGTCCATGGCGGATGTGTTTGTCATGGCCATGATCATCGCGTTCATGGCGGGGCGCGCATCGGGGCACATGGGTGAGCTGCTCATCATGGACGCGCAGCTCGAGGTGGGGTTCTGGTACTTCGCGGCCTACTGCCTGTTCGCCATTGGGGCAGGGGCGGCGCTCCAGGCCCTGGGGCGCACCGCGGCGCGGCCGAGCTGAGGCGGCGGCGATCGCCGCCGCCGGATCAATGCATCGAGACCGTATAGCCTTCCTGGGGTCGCGCATGGCCGTGAAGCGACGAATCTGTAGCCAGCTATCCGTGAACTGACGGAAGCGGGCGAAGGCGCCGCCGATGCGCTGCTCCAGTACCGCGGGACCCCATTCGGCGCTGCGCTTGCCGGCCTGGTGGGGCGCAAAGAACATCTCCGGCTTCGGGCCGGGCATGGCTTCGGGCACTTCGGCCGGGGCATCGCGATGGGTGATACCGATGCGGGAGTCGAAGCGCAGCTGATCGCCGTAGTGGTGGTGGATGGCGCTGTTCACCGCCGTGTTCCCCGCCATATCCACCAGCAGCGCACCGCGCTCCGTGGGCAGCTTGCTGATCTCGTCGTAGGTGAAGACCTGCGCGTAGCAGCCCAGGGACTGGCAGAACTCGCGGTTGCGCTCCGAAGTCAGGGCGAAGGCCCGCAGTGTGCCGCGCTCGGCCACGGTAAAGGCCAGGGCGATGGAGGTCTTGCTCGACGCGCTGGTGATCAGGCAGTCGCCGGCGCCGTAGAAGTCGTGGTCGTAGACCGCGTCTTCGCACAGCCAGGAGGTCAGGAACAGACCGCGCAGCAGACTGTCCTGTTCTTCCCGCCCGGGTTCGTAGAGGGGGTTGGCGGCGGCGCGCTGGAAGTGGGCATAGATCGGTGCCAGGCCCTCGCGGTGCGCCGAGACGTCCGAAAAACCGTGGGGATTCACGTTGCCGGCGTTGATCAGCAGGTGCGTGCCCATGGGGTAGAAGCCCCAGACACGCTCGCCCGTTTCGATCTCGTCGTGGGCGCTTGCCGTGACGGGCGCGTAGCCCATGGCCGGAACGCGGCCCCAGTTCTCATCTGCCGTAGGGAAGAAACGCCAGTAACCCAGCGAATCCCCCACCTGGCAGTAGGTGATGTTATTGGCGGTGACCGCGAAGCGGTCCACGGTCAGCAGAACCTGACCGGGCGCCAGTTGATCGGGCAGCGGGTCGCTGGTGATACGCAGCTGCGACGGGTCGTCGCGGCGTACTTCCAGGGTGCGGGAGTCCATGGTCGCTTCTCAGAGCGCAGCGAGCACGGTTTCGGCGGAGGATACATCCACGCCCGGGCCTTCTTCGACGTTGAGCAGCGTCACCGTGCCGTTGTCCACGATCATCGCATAGCGCTGGGAGCGCTGGCCCAGGCCGAAGCCACGGCCGTCCAGTTCCAGGCCGAGGGCCGCGGTAAAGTCGCCGTTGCCGTCGGCGAGCATCAGGATGTGATCGGCGTTCTGCGCCTTGCCCCAGGCATCCATAACGAAGGCGTCGTTGACGGACAGACAGGCGATCGTATCGACGCCCTTCGCGAGAATCTTGTCGGCGTTGACCACGTAGCCGGGCAGGTGGGTCACGGAGCAGCCGGGCGTGAAGGCGCCGGGTACCGCGAACAGGACGACTTTCTTGCCGCTGAAGATGTCATCGGTGCTCAGGGGCGTGGGGCCGTTCTCGCCCATGGTCTGGAGTTTTGCTGCGGGGATCTTGTCGCCAACGGAAATGCTCATTTTTCGGTTCCTTACTGGTTATGCTGTCCGGGGCGGCGCTCCGAGGTGGGCGCCGACGTCAAATGGGTCATGGATAGTAGCAGAAGACAATGACGGATCACTGCCCCCTCTGCGGCTGCGATGCAGCGAAGGCTTTCCATGAGGACGCCCGTCGAGCCTACCTGCGCTGTGCTCGCTGCGCGCTGGTTTTCGTGCCCCGGCGCCACCACCTGTCCCGCGATGAGGAGCACCGGGAATACCTGCTGCATGAGAACGATGTGGAGGACGAGGGATACCGGCGCTTTCTGTCACGCCTGGCGCAGCCCCTCGATGCCCGCCTGGCGCCAGCGTCCGCGGGGCTGGACTTCGGCTGTGGTCCCGCGCCGGCGCTGGCGCAGCTGCTGCGGGAGCGGGGGCACACGGTGGCGCTCTACGACAGCTTTTTTGCCCCGGACCCCGCGGTGCTGGAGCAGCGCTATGCCTTCGTCACGGCCACGGAGGTGGTGGAGCATCTGCACGAGCCCGGCCGGGAGCTGCAGACGCTGTGGTCGCTGCTGGGCGATGGGGGCCACCTGGCGGTCATGACCAAGCTGGTGCGCAGTCGCGAAGCCTTCGCCGGCTGGCACTACATTCGCGATCCCACGCACGTCTGCTTCTTCAGTCGCGGCACCTGGGAATGGTGGGCCGAGCGTGAGGGCGCGGCGCTGGACTTCGTCGGCGACGATGTCATTTTTCTGCGCAGGGAACCCCGCCCGGCCTAGGTCTCCCGCGCCTTGAGCATGGCCTCGTAGATCGCCTCGCACTGGCGATAGAAATCGATCTGTTCTTCGCCGAGGTAGGGCGCGACCATCGTCAAAAGCTGCAGGACTCCCTGGTGGATCGAGATGTCGGCGTCCCGCTCGTCGTGGAGCAGGCGGTCGTAGTTGAGCCAGTAGGTGAGCTGCAGCGTCATGTTCTCGATGAGCGCTGATCGCTGCACCTGTGTGGGCGGACGGGAGGCGTCTTCGAGCACACTCTCGATGATGGCCGTCAATGCTTCCCGCTTGTAGCCGATCAGGCGGCGAAAGCTCCGCTTGAGCTTCGGATAGCGCCGCAGCAGGTCGTCCAGGTTCAGGTACAGAAAGCGGTACTGGTACAGCTCCTCGAGCACCACGTAGAGGTAGTACCAGTTGTCCTCCACGCTGTCCCGCACCTGGTGCAGCGGCTGCTCCACCGGGGCCTCGAGGGTCTGGCTCAGGGCGATCTGGAACTGATCGTAGAGCTCTCCGATTATCTGGTCCTTGCCCTTGAAGTGGTAGTACAGGTTGCCGGGGCTGATATCCAGCTCGTCGGCGATATCGATGGTCGTCGTGTGCGCCTCGCCCTCTTCATTGAAGAGGCGCAGGCTCACGTCGAGGATTCGGTCCCGGGTTTTCACCGCAGCGCAGGCGGTGGCGCCTAAGGGGTCTTGCGTCCCGGGGCGGTGGATTTTCTGGCGGGAGCCTTCTTGCCCGCCGAACCCTTGGCGGCGGCTTTTTTGGCCGGTGCCTTTTTCTTCCGTGCCGGACTCTTGCGCGCTGGCTTGACCGCGCCACTGGCGTTCAGTGCCTCGGTCAGGGCGTCGAGGCGGTTGGACAGGCGGTCGATCTTTTCGTGCAGCGCCAGCAGGTCCTCGCCGCGGGCGGGGCGCTGCAGGTTGAAATTGTCGCGTACGCGCTGGATGCGGTCCTCGACGGAATTGCGTGCCGCCTGCCCCGCTTCGATGGCATCGCGGGCCTCGTCTTCCAGGGCGGCTCCGGCCTTGACCAGTTCGCGGAACAGTTTGGGGGGCTCTACGCCGGCTTTTTCGAGACGGCCCTGGGCCTCATCGACCGCACGGCCGTACGCGCCGACGCCCGCAAGCCAGATGTTCTTCGCAATTTCGCCGGCTTTGTCTGCCACTTTGTTCTTATCGTCGTTCATTGTGCAGCTATCTCCGATATTTGTTGCAGGAGGTGGTGCAGATAACAGGGGGCCGTAGCGACCTTCAGGCACGGCGGGGACCTCTGTCGTTAACGGTGCGGGAGTCTAGCAGACAAATTTGGAACAAAAAAAAGGGGGTCACAATGTGACCCCCAAACAATCCCCAGGGTGGGGACAGTGAACCTAAACGGTTGCTCAGGCAGCTTTGAGTCCTACAGTTTCCTTTAGTTCCTCAAAGCGGGCTTTTGCCTTGTTGAGCTGGGACTCCAGCTTCGGCAGTTCGATGTCGTCGAGAGCCGTTCTGGCCTTCTTCTCAACTTTTTCGCCGCGTTTGATCATGTCGGTGTAGAGCTGGTCTGCCTGCTTGCGACGGGACGTCAGTTCTTTCTCGACTTTCTTGCGACGGGCAACAACTTCCTTCTCTACGCTCTTGACCTGATCCTGAACCTGATCAAATGCCATGCCGTAGAAGCCGAGGCTCGCGAGGAACGCGCTGCGACCTGCTTCCGTTACACGGCTCTGCAGCGTGGGAGCTGCCTTGCGGGGAGCGGCTTTGCGCTTCGCCGTGGTCTTACGGGCAGTGGTCTTGCGTTTGGCCGGGGCCTTGCGTGCCGTGGTTTTGCGTTTCGGTGCTGCTTTGTTTGCTGCTTCAGCCATGTTCACACTCCTGTAAATATGTCTTGGACCTCAACTCTTCACTGCCTTGGCAGCGCGAGGCGGGTCCGTTTTCCGGAGAGGCATAAAATGCCCCATTCGCCGTTTGAGACAACTCTAGGGAGAAAAACTAGAATAAACATACTAAAAACCGATTTTTTCCAGGGCATCCGGCGTTCCTGCCGGTGCGTAACACTCACGGGGGCAAACTGTGTTGCGGGGCGACCGGTTTTACGGTCTCCCGCGTACAAGGCAGCCCTGATCGTCCCTACGGGCTGTATGCAAGGAGCTTTGATGAACAAGCGTGGCCTGGGAACCTGGACACTCGCTCTGGTTGTGGCCATCGGAGGTATGGCGGCGGGCTGGGCCCTGCTGGTGGGCAAGCCGCGACCGGAGCCGGCGCCCGTACCGGAGCCCACGCCCCCCCTGGTGCGCTTCGTGACCGCCGATCCCCAGTTCCTTGCACTGCCCGTTCGCACCCAGGGCACGGTGCAGGCGGAGCGGGAGATCAACCTTACGGCGGAGGTGTCCGGCCGCGTGGTGGCGGTGCACGAGGATTTCGCCGCCGGCAGCTTCTTCCGCGCTGGCGAGCGTCTGGTGCAGATCGAGACCGCGGACTACGAAGTAGCCATTGCCCGGGCGGAGTCCCAGGTTGCGGCGGCGCAGCAGCAGCTTGCGGAGGAAGAAGGCCTGGCGCTCCAGGCCAGGCGGGAGTGGCGCGAGCTCGGCACCAGCAAGGCCAACTCCCTGTTCCTGCGGGAGCCCCAGCTGGTGGCGGCGCGGGCCGCGTTGAAGGCCGCGGAAGCGGACCTTCGCGCCGCAGAGCTCAACCTCGAACGCACTGGACTGGGCCTCCCCTTCGATGGGCGCCTGCCGATAACGGACCGCCAGTTGGCCCTGCTCGACCTGCCTCTGTCCTGGGGTGATCGTGCGGAGGCGGGCCCGGGAGTTCTGCTGAAGGCGGTGGTGGCCGGGAATGATCAGCAGTGGCAGGGGCATATCGTTCGCACCGAGGCCTCCATCGATGTGGACAGTCGCGTGCTGTACGCCGTTGCGGTGGTCGATGATCCCTTTGGCGAGGACCCCGCAGGAGCGCAGGTGCCGCTGACGCCCGGTCTGTTTGTGCAGGCCGAGATCGAGGGGCAGCCCCTGCAGGCGGTGACGCGCCTGCCGCGCTCGTCCCTGCAGAACGACGGGACGGTATTGCTCGTGGGCGCCGAGAGTCGCCTGGAAGCGCGTACTGTCCAGGCCCGCCATAGTGACGGCATCCATGCCTGGGTGCAGGGGCTGGCGCCCGGCGATCGGGTGGTGGCGGGGACCAGCGGAGTGCTCTACGCCGGCATGGCGGTGACCGCAGCGCCGGCGCAGCAGTTGGCGGACGGGAGCCTCGTGCAATGACAGGACCCGTGCGGTGGTTCATCGACAACCCCATCGCCGCCAACCTGCTCATGATGCTGCTGGTCATCGGTGGCGTGATGGGCGTGCCGGCGCTGGACAAGCAATTCTTCCCCGACATCGAGATCAATCAGGTCAGCGTCAACGTTACCTACCCCGGCGCGGGGCCGACGGAGGTGGAGGAGCAGATCTGCGCGCGCATTGAGGATGCCATCCACGACCTCACGGGTATCAAGGAAATTCGCTCCACGGCCCGGCAGGGGCTCGGCACCGTGGTGGTGGAGGCCTCGGCGGGGTACGACACGCAGCGCCTGACTGCCGAAATCAAGACCCGCGTGGACGCCATCGACACCTTCCCCGTGGACGCGGAATCCCCCGTGGTTACGGAGTTGGCGTTCCGGCACATGATGGCCGTGGTGACCCTGGCGGGCGACATCGGTGAGCGGGCGCTGAAGGAACTGGGAGAGAGTCTGCGCGACGACCTGGCCGCCCAGCCCTGGGTATCCGTGGTGGAGATATCCACCCCGCGCCCCTACGAGGTCTCGGTGGAGTTGTCCGAATACAACCTGCGCCGCTATGGCCTGACCTTCGCCGATGTGAGCAACGCGATTCGCGGCGCCTCCCTGAACCTGCCAGCGGGTTCCATCAAGGCGGCAGAGGGCGACATCCGCCTGCAAACCCGGGGCCAGGCCTATGAGCGCCAGGACTTCGAGCACATTGTGCTGGTGACCCGCCGCGACGGTACCCAGGTGCTGCTGGGGGATGTCGCCAATATCATCGACGGTTTCGAGGATGTGGACCTGCGCACGCGGTTCAATAACAAGCCATCCCATAACCTGACGGTTTTTGTCTCCGAGAATCCCGATGTGCTGCGCACCAGCGAGGTGGTGCGCAACTGGGTGCAGGAGCAGCAGGGCAAGCTGCCCGAGGGCGTGGAGCTCGAAGTGTGGCGGGATTCTGCGGTGCCGTTCAGTGGCCGCGTGGAGACGCTGCTGAAGAACGGCATCGGTGGCCTGGTGCTGGTGTTTGGCGTGCTGGTGCTGTTCCTGCGACCGCGCCTGGCCATGTGGGTTTCCGTGGGCATCGGCGTGGCGTTCATGGGCACGCTGTTCCTGCTCCAGTTCACCCCCGTGAGCCTGAACATGATCTCCCTGTTCGCCTTCCTGCTCATTCTGGGGATCGTGGTGGACGACGCCATTATCGTGGGCGAGTCCATTCACGCGCGGCAGGTGGCCGGAGAGTCCGGTGCCCGGGGCGCCTTCAACGGCGCCGCCAGCGTGCTCAAGCCGGTGATGTACGCGGTGATCAGCACCATGATCTTCTTCGTGCCCATGTTTTTCATGCCCGGCGACATGGCCCGGGCGGCCGCGGCGATTCCCGTGGTGGTGATCCTCGCCCTGACCTTTTCCCTCATCGAGTGTCTCTGGATTCTGCCCCCTCACCTGGCGCACATGCCGCCGCCCCGGCAGAGCCGTTTCGCGCTGCTGCGGCGCCTGGAGGCGCTGCGCCAGCGCGTGGCGGACGGCATGCTGTACGTGGCCCGGCACTGGTACCGGCCCCTGCTGGAGCGCGCCCTGCGCCACTATCCCCTGGTGGGGGCGATTTTTCTTTTCGCCCTGCTCGTGAGCCTGGGACTGTACGGCGGTGGGTGGCTGCGCTCGGATTTCGTCGAGGCGGAGATCGCGCTGCCCGAGGGCGGCCCCTTTGGAGACACGCTGGCGATCCTGGAGCGCGTGGAAGCCGCCGCGGAGCAGGTGAAGACGGAGTACAACAACAATCCCGGGCACACCCTGTTCGGTCCCGCCATCGGGCACATCAACTCCCGCGGCGATGACAACGAGATCACCGTGACCATCGAGACCGTGTCCGACACGGTGGACTCCCGGGAGCTGGCGGCGCGCTGGGAAGAGCTGGTGGGCCCGATTCCCGAGGCGCGCTCCATAGCCCTGGACTACACCATCAACGAGCGCGGCAAGCCCATCAGCCTGGTGCTCGTCGCCGACCGCATTGAGGACCTCAAGGCCGTATCGATGGAGCTGCGGGAGATTCTCGGCAGCTATCCCGGGGTCTACAACATCAGCGACTCGCTGGATTCCCCCCGCGACGAGATCGAACTGCGCCTCAAGCCCGCGGCGGAAAACCTGTCCATCACCCTGGCGGACCTGGCGCAGCAGGTGCGGGAAGGCTTCTACGGCGCCGAGGTGCAGCGCATTCCCCGGCGGCGTGAAGACGTGAAGGTGATGGTGCGCTACCCCGAAGCCGAACGCCTGTCCGTGGATGACCTGAGCAACCTGCGGGTGCGCACGCCCAGTGGGGCCGAAGTGCCTTTCGATACGGTGGCCGAGGTGCGCTTCCGCCCCGGGTACCAGAGCATTGACCGCCTGGATCGCAAGCGGGTGCTGGAAGTCACCGCGGATGTGGTGCCGGGAAGCGTGAATCCCCGGGCGGTGGTCAACGGTGTGATAGGCAAGCACCTGCCTCGCTGGCGCGCCCGGTACCCGGGTCTCGATATGTCCCTGGACGGCGAGCTGGAGGAAGAGGGCGCCTTCCAGTCGGCGATGCTGAAGTTCATGGCGCTGTCGATGCTGGTGATCTACGCGCTGATGGCGATTCCCTTCCGTTCCTACTGGCAGCCTCTGCTGGTGCTCTCGGCGGTGCCCTTCGGCATCATGGGGGCGATCTTCGGTCACCTGATCCTGGACTGGCAGGTGAGCATGTTCTCGCTGCTGGGAGTGATCGCCTGTGCGGGGGTGGTGGTCAACGACAACCTGGTACTGATCGATCGCATCAACCAGCTGCGGGCCTCGGGGCACAGTGTGATGGACGCGCTGCTCCAGGGCGGGGAGGACCGCTTCCGGCCGATCATCCTCACGTCGCTGACGACCTTCATCGGTCTGCTGCCGATCATGTCCGAGACCAGCGTGCAGGCCCAGTTCCTGATTC
>CAXBBA010000035.1:0-10067 GCA_963973805.1 uncultured Halieaceae bacterium
CACGCGCGCCGGCTCGAAGATCCTTGGCAGGTAAGCCTCGGGCCACCGGCGGATACCGGGAATGCTCGCGCCTTCCGTCGGCTGCAGGCCCACGATCTCGATCTCGGGGTTCCGGGTCTTGAGATAGGCGGAGCAGCCCATGATAGTCCCGGTGGTTCCCATGGAGCTGACAAAGTGCGTGATCTCGCCGTCGGTCTGCTCCCAGAGTTCCGGTCCCGTGCTGCGGTAATGGGCCAGGGGGTTGTCCGCGTTGGCAAACTGATCCAGCACACGACCCTCGCCACGGGCCGCCATGGCCTCGGCAAGATCGCGGGCACCTTCCATGCCCTCTTCCGCGGTCACCCCGATAAGTTCGGCGCCGTAGGCGCGCATGGCCTGCTTGCGTTCGCTGCTCGCGCTCGCCGGCATGATCAGGCGCATGCGGTAACCGCGAATCGCCGCTGCCATTGACAGAGCGATCCCCGTGTTACCGCTGGTGGCCTCGATAAGCGTGTCACCGGGAGCGATGTCGCCCCGTGCTTCCGCTTCGGCGATCATGCTCATGGCCGGCCGGTCCTTGACCGAGCCCGCAGGGTTGTTGCCCTCAAGCTTGGCGAGGATCGTGTTCGTTGTGTTCCCGGGAAGCCGCTGCAGACGCACCAGGGGCGTAGCACCGATGCAGGCTTCAATCGTGGGATAGTCAGGCATTTCTTGCTCCTTCCAGCGCTCCCGGGGCCCAGGGGGCCGACGCGGGGGACGCCACCTTATGCCAGCATTACGGCGAATGCCACCGCGTAAGCGCGCTCATCGGACAGGGTTAGCAGCACTCGGGAGCCACCGCGAGATTCCGCCAACGCCCTCGCCCGGTGCGTCAACTGCACCACGGGGGCGCCCTGGCTATCTCGCTGCAGCTCCATATCCTGCCAGCTGAGACTCACCCCGATGCCCGTTCCCAGACTCTTGGCGATGGCTTCCTTGGCCGCGAAACGCTTGGCGAGGTAGCGCCAGGGCAGCTTCTCCCGGGCCATCACCTCGCGCTCCGCCGGCGTCAGCACCCGCGCCACAAAGCGCTCGCCATGGCGCTCCCATACCTCTTTCACGCGATCTATCTCAACAAGATCCGTGCCAATGGCCACCACACTCATGAAGCTGCTCCTGTACGGCGCCAGGCGCGGAACATGTCCCGACTGCGCAGGGGGCGACTACCCAGATGGGGATGGAGCAGGGCCCGAATCAGTTGTTTGGCAACCGGGGCAGCACCGCCGTCGTAGCGACCGGCGGCGACCGCAAGCAGGGCCTCGCCCGCGTAGCGATCGCTCTGCCCGGCACCGCCTTCCCGCACCTCTTCGGCAACGTAGAAGCCCTGCTCGGGCACCAGGCGATACTGGAGCTCCGCTCGCAGCGGTGTACCGCTGACGGCTTCCCGCGCGAAGTCCACGGCATAGCCGAGTTCCCGCAGTAATTCGAACTCAAAGCCCCGCAGTATGGGCTCCACGCCCCCGGGGCCGCGATCCGCCAGATCTCCCAGCGCCGCACCATAGGTGGTGAAAAGCGCAGGCTGGGGCTGATCCCGTTCCAGCAGCCTCAGGAGCAGTTCGTTGAGGTAGAAGCCGCTGAGGAGCGCCTCGCCGACGAGCGCCGGTAACGCCCCGGCGCCCTCGACGCCCGTGAGCGCCGGAAGCTCGCCACGACCGCTGTAACTCACCAGCAGAGGCCGGAACGGTTGCAACAGCGCCGCCAGTGCTCCGCCACGACGCCGGCGCGTCATGCCCCGGGCCATGACCGCGATCCGGCCGTACTCGGCACTGAACAGTTCCGCCACTTCGGTGTTGTCGCGAAAGGGGCGACGGTGCAGCAGATAGGCGGGTTGCAGGTGAACACGCACGGCGCACTACTTCCCGTCGTCGTAACCCAGGCTGCGCAGGGCACGTTCATCGTCGGCCCAGCCCGCCCGCACTTTGACCCAGAGATTCAGCATCACCTTGCGTTCGAGCAGACGCTCCAGATCCTGGCGCGCCTCACTTCCGATCTGGCGCAGGCGAGCACCACCCTCCCCTATGAGGATCCCCTTCTGGCCCTTCCGTTCGACGAGGATCAGCGCCGAAATGTGGACCACGGCCTCCTTGTCGTCGTACTCCTCGATTTCCACCGTAGTGGCATAGGGGAGTTCGTCCCCAAGTTGGCGGGTGATCTTCTCCCGCACGATTTCCGCGACGAGGAAGCGCACGCTGCGATCCGTGATCTCGTCCTCGGCGAAGAGAAACGGTCCCGGGGGAAGTCGGGCCACGATTTCTTCTTCCAGAACGTCGAGCTTTTGATCCCGCAGCGCCGAGAGGGGCACGATGGCAGCAAAGTCACCGCGCTCCGACAGGGACTGGAGTACAGGCAGGATCTGGTTCGGATTGTCCTCCAGGTCCACCTTGTTCACCGCGAGGATCACCGGCACGCCCGCCGCCTTTGCACCACTGAGAACGCGCTCGTCGTCGTCGCGCCACTCCCCGCGGTCCACCACCATCACAATGAGATCGACACCCCCCATCACCGATCCGGCGGCACGGTTCATGAAGCGGTTCAGCGCCCGCTCTCCGTCGCCGTGGATTCCCGGGGTGTCCACAAACAGCAGCTGCGCAGAGTCGATGGTCTTGATGCCAAGGATCTGGTGACGCGTAGTCTGGGGTTTGCGCGAGGTAATCGACAGCTTCTGCCCGATCAGATGATTGAGCAACGTGGACTTGCCCACATTCGGGCGACCCACGATGGCGACGTATCCGCAGCGTTGTTCGGTCATGACGTTGTTTTTTCCATGGGGTTCAATGGGGTCAGTTTTGACCGAGGAGTTCCAGTACCGAGCCCGCCGCCGCCTGCTCCGCCGCGCGGCGACTGCGTCCGTCGGCTTCCGCCCGCAGCGTATCGTCCTCGAGCTCGCAGGCCACGCGAAAGCTGCGATTGTGGTCCGCTCCCCAGGAGTCGACGAGACGGTAGTTCGGCAGAGGCCGGCTACGCCCCTGGAGAAACTCCTGGAGTCGGGTCTTGGGATCCTTTTTAGCCTGATCCAGGGCCAGGCTCTCAAGGCGCCCGGAGAACACGCGAAATATCGCCGCGCGACAGGTCTCGATCCCCTGGTCGAGCACGATGGCACCCAGCAGCGCCTCCAGCGTATCGGCCAGCACCGACGATCGCTGACGCACCCCGCTGTGATCCTGCCCGGTGCCCAACAGGAGTTGCTCGGTCAAACCGATCTCCTGGGCCAGCCGGGCCAGGGAACTGCCCTTGACCAGAGATACGCGCAGGCGACTGAGCTGACCTTCGTCCGCTTCGGGAAAACGCTCGTAGAGCGTTTCGCTGATGACGTAGCCCAGCACCGCGTCCCCCAGAAACTCCAGGCGTTCGTTGTTTTCACGGCCGACGCTGCGGTGGGACAGGGCCTGCCTCAGCAGCGCATCCTGTTGCAGACGGCAGCCAAAGTGTTCTTCAAGCCACCTTTGCGCGATCACGGGTCAGTCGTCGCGCCGCTCACCCGCCATGAACTCCAGATCGTCGTAGCGGACCACGGCGTCGATGCGCCACACCAGAGGTATGCGGTCTTCGAAGTTGGCATTGATGAATACTTCGGCGTCGCGGCGCGTGATGTCCACGTCGCGGTAGTGAATGCGTCGAATCTGGTTGGTATTGAAGTAGTCCGCCAGCTTGCGCCGGATATCGGAGATCGTGTCTTCGTCATCATCGTATTCTTCCGCTACCCGGGCAACGGTGTCATAGATCGACAGATACTCCATATAACCGGGCATGATCTTGATCCCGGACATGACGAAAAAGCCGACCATCACGGCGATCGCGAGCATGCCCAGGAGGCCCATGCCACGCTGGTTTTTGAGCGTCCTCATGTTGCCCTGTCTCCCTTCTCTGTGACGGATTTCAGTTGATGGCCCCAACGCGATCAAAACTCGGAATGCTCCACAGGGAATCCCAGTGCATCCAGATCGCGAACGCCTTGCCCACTATATCCCGTTCACTCACCTGCCCCCAAACGCGGCTATCGGAGCTGTTGTCACGGTTGTCACCCATCATGAAATAGTGGCCCGGCTTCACCGTCACGGTGAAATCGCGGCTTGGTCGCATCAGATCGACCTGCTGGAGATGGCTGCGGCCACCGAGTTCCGCCATTCCCATCTGGTAGCGGCTGTGTCCCTCGGGCAATACCGCCAGCGGTTCGAAGGGCACGGGTTCTCCGTTCACATAGAGACGCTTGCTGCGATAGCTCACCACATCCCCCGGCAGGCCGATAACCCGCTTGATGTAGTAGGTCTTGTTCATATGCGGAGGGAAGAACACCATCACATCGCCGCGCTTCGGTTCATTCAGGCTCAGCACCTTGGTGCGCAGCACCGGCAGGCGAATACCGTAGGTGAACTTGTTCACCAGAATGTAATCCCCCACTTCCAGCGTCGGCACCATGGACGAAGAGGGAATCTGAAAGGGTTCGGCGATAAAGCTGCGCAGCACGAAGACGACGGCCAGCACGGGGAAAAACGACCGGGAGTACTCCACCAGTGTCGGTTCCCGGGGCAACTCCTGGGCGGCGCGCTGGAAGTTCCGGGCGTCATCACTGCCCTCCTGGTCCCAGGCCGGATACTGAGCTGCCAGCGCCTCGGCGCTTCGGCGGCGCCCCGGAGCCAGGAAAACCCGGTCCCCCAGCCAAATAAGCCCCGTCGCAAACACCAGGAGCAACAGAATCAGGGGAAAATCAAGGGACACTAATGGCCTCCGATGAATCGTTGGGGATGGTTCTCCGCCGTGGAACGAGGATAAGCCCGCGCCGCCGGCGGATGGGTATGGCAGTCATCGCGCTAGCTTACTCCACCTTGAGCACAGCCAGAAACGCGGACTGGGGTATCTCGACCCGTCCGACCTGTTTCATGCGCTTCTTGCCTGCCTTCTGCTTCTCAAGGAGCTTGCGCTTTCGCGACACGTCGCCGCCGTAGCACTTGGCGGTCACGTTCTTGCGCAAAGCCTTGACGGTCTGCCGGGCGACAATCTTGCCACCCACGGCGGCCTGGATTGCCACGTCAAACATCTGCCGGGGGATCAGCTCTTTCATCTTCTCGGTGAGCTGGCGCCCGCGATGCTGCAGGTGGTCCCTGTGCACGATGATCGCCAGCGCATCGACCCGGTCCCCATTGATGAGCACATCGAGGCGAGCCAGATTGGCCTTCTCGAAGCGGTCAAAACCATAGTCCAGGGACGCGTAGCCGCGGCTCACGGACTTGAGGCGATCAAAGAAATCCAGCACCACGTCCGCCATGGGTATATCGTAAACCAGCGACACCTGGGTGCCGAGGAACTGCATGTCCCGCTGCTCGCCACGTTTTTCGACGCAGAGCGTGATCACATTGCCCAGGTAATCCTGGGGAACCAGAATGTTGCAGCGCGCGATGGGCTCGCGCATCTCTTCGATATCCCCCACATCCGGCAGCGCCGAGGGATTGTCGACGCTGACGACATCGCCGTTCTTCGTCACCACCTCGTACACCACCGTCGGTGCCGTGGTGATCAGATCCAGGTCGTACTCCCGCTCCAGGCGTTCCTGAATGATCTCCATGTGCAGCATGCCAAGGAAACCGCAGCGGAACCCAAAACCCAGGGCGTCGGAGGTTTCGGGTTCGTAGAACAGCGACGCGTCGTTGAGCGTCAGCCTGGCGAGGGCTTCGCGGAAATCTTCGTAGTCGTCGGAGGAAACGGTGAAGATGCCGGCGTAGACCTGGGGCTTCACCAGCTTGAATCCCGGCAGGGACGGCACATCGGGCTGGTTCGCATGGACCAGCGTGTCGCCCACGGGGGCGCCATGAATATCCTTGATGCCGGCGATAACGTAGCCCACCTCACCGGCCTGGAGGCATTCGCGCTGCTCCCGCTTGGGCGTGAAGATACCCACACCATCCACCTGATGCTGCTTGCCCGTGACCTTCGTGATAATGCGGTCCCGGCGGCGCAGAACCCCTTCCTTGACTCGCACCAGGGACACGACGCCCAGGTAATTGTCGAACCAGCTGTCGATGATCAGCGCCTGCAGCGGCGCCTCCCGATCACCCTCGGGGGGAGGAATATGCTCGACCAGATACTCCAGCGCGTCCTCAATGCCCATACCGGACTTGGCGCTGACGAGGCAGGCATCGGTGGCATCGATGCCGATGATCTCTTCGATTTCCTGGCGCACGCGGTCCGGATCGGCCTGGGGCAGATCCATCTTGTTCAGAATCGGCAGCACTTCGAGTCCCTGCTCGATCGCCGTGTAGCAATTGGCCACGGACTGGGCTTCGACCCCCTGCCCCGCGTCCACCACCAGCAACGCACCCTCACAGGCGGACAGGGACCGGGACACCTCATAGGAGAAATCCACATGGCCGGGGGTGTCGATGAAGTTCAGCTGATAGGTTTCGCCATTGCGCGCGTGGTAGTCCGGCGTGACGCTCTGGGCCTTGATGGTAATGCCCCGCTCGCGCTCGATGTCCATGGAATCCAGGACCTGCTCCTGCATTTCCCGATCGCTGAGGCCATCGCAGTGCTGGATGAAGCGGTCCGCCAGCGTCGACTTGCCATGGTCGATGTGGGCGATAATGGAAAAATTACGGATGTGACTGAGATCACTCAAGGTTTCTGCTCAAACGCCGGACAACCGCGAACGGGTCGCGGAACAAGCCCGGGCCGTTGCCAGCCCGGGCGGAAAAAGCGCGGCATTGTAGCTCAGCCGGCCCCCGGCCGCCATGGAAGCGAGCCGGGGTGCGGATTTCAGTCGTCGAGGCGCAGACCGATGAACAACGGCGATCCGCGACGCATGAGGCGCAGGGGCACGGAGTCACCGTCCTCCAGGTCCTCGACAATCTCGCGGAACGCGTCGATGGAGCGCACGGGGCTGGAGCCCACCGCGGTGATGACATCGCCCGGCAGCAGGCCCGCGTCCGCCGCGGGTGAATCCGGCTCTACGGAGCGCACGACCACGCCGCCGCTGAGATTCCAGCGCGCCAGCATCTCTTCCGGCGCCTCTTCGATGACGATGCCCAGGCGTCCGCCCCGATCACCCTCGTCTCCGTCGCCGCCATAGCCGCCGGCCAGGGACTCATCGGCGTCGAGACCGCCGACCTCAACCTCGATGGTGCGTTCCTTGCGCTCGCGCACCACCAGCACGTCGACCTCCGTACCGGGGGCAATCAGCCCGACCACGTGGGGCAGGTCCGCCGAGGTCTCGATTTCTTCACCATCAAACTCGATGATGATATCGCCGGGCTCGAGCCCCGCCTTCTCCGCCGGCCCTTCCGGCGCCAGTTGGGAAACGAGGGCGCCCCGGGGACGATCCAGGCCAAAGGATTCCGCCAGGTTCTTGTCCACGTTCTGTATCGTTACGCCCAGCCATCCCCGGGTGACGGAGCCGCTTTCGCGCAGTTGCTCGACCACATTGCGCAGCACATTGCCGGGAATAGCAAAGGAGAGGCCAATGGAGCCCCCGGCGCGGGTGGTGAAAATCTGGGAATTGACTCCCACCACCTCGCCCTTGAGATTGAACAGGGGTCCGCCGGAGTTGCCCGGATTGATCGCGACGTCCGTCTGGATGAACGGCACATAATTCTCACGGTTGCGCGTCGGCAGGCTCCGACCCATGGCACTGACGATCCCGGCGGTCACGGAGTAGTCCAGGCCAAAGGGCGAACCAATGGCGAGCACCCACTCCCCCACCGCCAGCGCATTGTCCTCGGCCAGGGACAGGAACGGCAGACCGCTCTCTTCCACGTGCAGGAGCGCCAGGTCCGACCGGGGGTCAAGGCCCACGACTTCGGCCTCATACTCCCGGCGATCGCTGAAACGCACCGTTACCGTATCCGCGTCTTCGACCACGTGGTGATTGGTTACCACGTAGCCATCCTCCGAGATCACGAAGCCGCTGCCGGTGGCCATGCGGTCGGGTTGATCCTGGGGGGGATTCGGCAGCTGGAAGTAGCGGCGCAGGAATTCGGGAATTTCTTCCTCGTCGATATCGCCATGCTCTGCGGAGCGTCCCGATACCTCGACGATGATCTTGACGACCGCCGGAGACTGTTCCGCCACGATGGAGCGGAAGTCCGGCAGCGCCGTCGCCCCCGAGGGCATGCTCCAGATCGAGACCATCAGTACGGTCAGAAACACCGCCAGATGCTGGCCCGGAATTCGATTCATTTTACACTCCTGTAACTAGCTAAAAGGTCACTGAACTTGCTCTTCGCCGATCCGACCCCATGGGGTAGTGGGTTGGAATATGGCGTCATGTTGCGGCGATTCCAAGAGCCGCAACGCCGATTGACAACGTTCAGTCAGACCTTGCCGGTAACGATTGGTTGCATGTCGCGGCGGGTTTCGAGGATTTGATTGCTGCGGCGCAGGATCAGAAGGCCGGCACCGAGGCCGAGGGCCGCCCCCAGCATCACCCGCAGGTCCGCCTGGCCCTGACTGGTGTCCGGCGACACCAGCAGCCAGTTCGCCACCATGGCCAGCACGATGGTGCTCAGAATAGGCAGCGCGTACAGCGCGAAGGCGCCGCGCAGAAAACCCCGCTCCGGCAGCTCGATGCACACGTCGTCGTGGAGCCGCAGGACCAGGGAATCCCCGCCCCCAAGGCGGGCTTTGACCACAGCGCGACTGGCCCCGGGAACCGCGGCGTTCAGGACGCCGTGGCCGCATCCGGCGCGCGCGGAACAGCTGCTGCAGGCACTCTGGCGCAGGGTTTCAACCCAGACCGTGTCGCCCTCAAGGCCCACCACACGACCGGTTTCCCTGAGCACGGCGAGCGCTTCAGCGCAGGCGCACGGCGTCGGCCACCATGCGTGCGGTATTGGTCGGTATTTCTCCGAGCACCGTCACCAGCACCGGGTGCCCCTTCAGGAGTACTCCGCGGGTGTAGGCAATGGTACTGCCCTGGCGCTCCACCCCCTCACCGGGCTTGATCGCTCGCGAAAGCGGCTCGAGGAACACGGAGAAGGATGCGAGCCCATCGGTGTAACTTTTGCGCGGAGAGTGCCCGGGCACGCCGTCGGTGGGCACAAATCCCCGGGGAAGCCACACCACCTCCCAGGAGGGGCCTTCCTGCACCGCCGGTGCTTCCTGGGGATGGGGATGCTGCGCCTGATGGGCGGTCTCCGCCACCGCGACGGGAGCTGCCTCCAGCTCGATGCTCGCGAACTGGAACTGCTCCAGCACCCGCTGATCTGCCGCCATGGTGGTCGACTTCAGTATCAATGCGGTATCCCGATCCACTTCGAATACGTACCCGAAACGATACATATCGAGTGGTTCCACCCGCAAACGCAGCGCCGCGCGTCCGGCGATGCGATCACCCTGGACGATGCGGAAGCGGTAGCTCTCACCGAGGCCGCAGACCCCACCTTCAAGGGTCGCACTGCCCTGAAGCAACTGATGCCCCGGGTGCATGCATCCCGTGGGGTGGCCGGACCGTTCGACGCGGGCATCCTGCCCCGTGAGTCGCGATATCGCTTCGGTTTCCGTGTCGTTGCTTACACCGTGGGACAGCTCAATGACCTGCATGTCGCCCCCGCGCTGGAGGGTGACAACGCCGGAGTAGCTGACGCGCTGGGCGTTGCCGGATATCGCCTGCAGCAGGCGCTGCACTTCCGGCTCCAGGGCGCGGCAGCTGTCCGCCAGCACCGCCGTGGGGCTGCAGAGCAGCGAGAGCAGGAAAAGTGAATACCTAACGTTCAATGACCGGCACCCTTGCGAAGGGAAGCATTCCCTGGGGGGTATTCAGGGATGCATGCTCCGCATGCTCCTGGCTGTAGCGGCGCAGGCGCTGCCGCGCCAGCTCCCGATACGCCGTGCGATCCGCCGGTTGCAGCGCAGGCAGGGCCCGCGTGCCATAGCTGGCCTGCACCGGTACGGCTCCCGCAGTGTTCACCACACCAACGGGCAACGGTGCCACCCGCGTCGCGTCTGACGAGGCCGTGGTCAGGGCGAGCTGCTGTCCGCCGAAAACCACCGCCGCGGTAACGGATGCCGCCACCGCGAAACTGCTCACGGCACGCTTCCAACCGCCTCCCGCCGTCGCACTG
>CAXBBA010000036.1:0-10050 GCA_963973805.1 uncultured Halieaceae bacterium
CCATCACCGCAGACATGTTCCGCGATCACTGGCTCGCCATGCTCATCGCCATCGGAGCCGCGCTCATTGCCCGTGGGGCGGCCGTAACGCTGTGCAGCGCAGTGTCGCGATTGCTTCGCCGGCCCATCCCCCTGCGCTGGCAGGGAATAATGATCTGGGGTGGCCTGCGAGGCGTGATCGCCCTGGCCCTGACCCTGGCGCTGCCGGCGGAGCTGGAATACGGGGACACGATCCAGGCCATGGTTTTCGCCGTCGTGCTGTTCGCCCTGGTGCTGCAGTACGGCACGGCGACGAGGGTGATCCGGCGCTGGGTGCCGGAGCGGCGCCGACGCCGGCGCGAAAGCCCGGGCTGGCGCCGCTACGAAGAGGCGGAGGGGTAAGGCCCCGACAACGTTCAGTAAGGCCCTTCGATCCAGCGTCGGTTCGCCAGACTCGCCCGGTCGTCGTACGCGTCGTCCATGCACAGCTCCGGCAGCTCCACGCGCTCCGAGGGCTGGGGCTCGTAGGGCACCTCATCGAGAACATGGCGGATGAGATTCAGGCGCGCCCGGCGCTTGTCGTCCGACTCAATGAGGCGCCAGGGGGCAAAGTTCGTATCCGTGGCGCGGAACATGTCGTCCCGGGCCCGGGAGTAGGCGAACCATTTCTCCCGCGACGGCAGGTCCACCGGTGACAGCTTCCACTGCTTCACGGGATCGTCGATGCGATCCTGAAAGCGCTTCTCCTGCACCTCCTCGGACACCTCGAGCCAGAACTTGAAGAACAGAATGCCGTTGTCGACGATCATGCTGCGCTCGAAGGCCGGGCACTCGCGCAGAAAACGATGGGAATCGCGGGGCTCGCAGAAACCCATGACGCGCTCCACGCCGGCCCGGTTGTACCAGGAGCGATCGAAGATCACGATCTCCCCCGCAGCGGGAAAGTGCTGGATATAGCGCTGCATGTAGACCTGGGTTTGTTCGCGGTCCGATGGCTTGGGCAGGGCGACAACGCGAAAGACGCGGGGACTGACCCGCTCCGTCAGCGCGCGGATGCAACCGCCCTTGCCCGCCGCATCGCGCCCTTCGAAGACCATGATGATCCGCTGGCCCGTGTTGCGCACCCACTCCTGCATCTCGCACAGCTGCGCCTGCAGCTGCCGCAGTTCCTGCTCGTAGACCTTGCGCTTCATCCTGGCACCCCTCCGTGCTATCCCCGAAAACCGAGTATAGAGGAGCGACGTCGCGACAGCGGGACTCAGAAGTTGAATTGGCCCTCGGTGCCTACGGCGAACTCGGCGTCGCACAGCTCGCCACTGCGCTCCAAGGGACACTTCTCAGGGAAGTTTTCGTCGCGGAAGGTCACGCGCAGCGCGTCCCCGCGCGATGGTGCTTCGTAGCTGCAGCTGCCGGAAACCACTTCGCGCACGGCGATCGTGGCAGTCTTGCCCCTGACGGCCACCTTCTTGCGCAGCGTATCGCCGCCTTCCCTGACCAGCGAGCAATCGATGCGACCACCGCTGCCCTTGATGACGAGGAGTCCATTGCCTACCTGAGCTTCCGTCGGGGTCTGGGCCTGAGCCCCAGCACCGAACCCCAGGGCCGCCGAAGTCAGTACCGCCATGATGAATGAGTGTTTCACCGTATCGCCTCCCAGCGTGTGCGTGGCGGGAAGTTTAGCAAAACCTTTCAATGGTTAAATACTTATTGAACTATTACATCAATGCGGGGTGCAGCCGTATACGGGAAGGATTTCGTCAAGCAGGCTGGCGCACTGATCCGCGCGCCCGTGGCAGCAGTTTTCAACGAGGTAGGACAGCAGACTGCGCGTAGCCTCGAGATCGATGCGGTAGATGATCTGCCGTCCCACACGCACGGAACCGGCCAGGCCGGAGCGCGTAAGCACATTGAGGTGCGTGGACATGAGGCTCTTGGACACGTCGAGTTCCCGCGCGATCTCTGTGGATGGCAGCCCCTCCTCCCCCGCCTCGACGAGCAGACGAAATACCCGCAGCCGGGTTTCATGGGCCAGCGCCGAGAGCGCGTTTACTGCTTCACTGATTTCCATCGTCGGGAGTATAGGACAAACGGCAGCGTGAAAACGGCGAGCGCCGAAGGCAATTCCCGGGCTGCACTGGCCGCAGAAACCGATTACTCTGCGTTTCCGTAGTAAAACCCTGAGCCCCGGGCGCGAACCGCGCCCCTTCGCAGCCCAGGCATGGGAGCCGAAACATGAGCTGGTTCAAACGCAACGACAGCAAACAGGCAGCCGAGGCCGAAAAGCCGGAGCCAGCGACCGACACGGACACCCCGGTGCCCGCCGAGGGTGCGCCTCCGCGCAAGGTGCCTCCGGCCATCGCGGACCTGTTCCTGGTGATGGAGGAACACCTCAACGAGCTGGAGCGGGAGGACGTCCAGGCCCTCGCGGACAAGCTGCAACAACCTCCACAACTGGTGCAGCAGCTTTCCACCGGACTGGATGATCCGGAAGAGCTCCGCGAAGCCATTCTCTCGAGTCCAAGCCTGTCCGCCGACGTACTGCGCGTGGTGAATTCCGCAGCCTTCGCCCTCCTCAGTCCCATTTCCAGCATCGAACACGCCGTTACCTACCTTGGCACCAACATGGTGAAGGGCCTGCTGCTCCAGAGCGCGGTCAGCCAGGTGATGACCTTTGAGACCGATGTGCAGAAAGCCGCGTACATGCGCATCTGGCGCGGCAGCTATATCGCCAGCGCCGCGGCCCAGGCTTACGCTCAGGCCCTCGGGCTGGAGCACCCCTCGATTTACGCCACCCGGGCGCTGCTCGCCGGAGTCGGGGATCTGGCACTGATCTCGGCGCGCCCGGCAATGGCTACGATCTACGCCCCCAAGACCGAGCTGCTGACGCGGGTCGAGGCTCAGCAAGAGGAAATCATGGCCAACTCGGCGGTCCTGAGTTCCATACTGGTGCGCCAGTGGGGGCTACCGGAGGACCTCTACGACGCCCTCCGCCACAGCCTGACGCCCCTCACCTGGTCCCCAGAGGAAAACCCGCGGTCCGATGAGGAACGACGCAACGACATTCTGGTGTACCTGGCCAGCCGTGCCGGAGATGCGGTCGCCTACGGCCAGCTCAAGGAGATTGCCGATTTCGCGCCATTGATGTCCGAGTCACCGGACTTTTTCTACCTCCATGACTACCTGCGCAGCCCCGAACTGAACAGTCTCCCAGGCGTTCTGGCAGACCGGCACTACGGAGGGCGCGTGCAGCGCATCATCGACACCTTCGGCCAGTAGCAGGCGGCGCAATGCACCCGATCCACAACTTCATTACCCAGGGAGAAGACCCATGAACACGCTGGCGCGCTGGCACGAAATCATCAAGGCCCAGGATCCCACGGGGCTCGAAGAGATTCTGACGGAGGACTGTGTGTTTCTGTCCCCCGTCGTGCACAAGCCCCAGGAAGGTCGCGCCATGACCGTGCTCTATCTCACCGGAGCCATGAGCGTGTTCAACGAAACCTTCCACTACACCAAGGAGGTGGTGACAGATGCCCACGCCGTGCTCGAGTTCGAGTGCACCGTGGATGGCATCGTCATCAATGGAGTGGACATCATGACCTTCGCCGACGACGGCCGCATCAAAGAGTTTCGGGTGATGGTGCGCCCCCTGAAAGGGGTGCAGATGATTCACGCGAAAATGGCCGCCATGCTCGATCAGCTCAAAGGCGCTTCCGTCGCCTGACGGAAGTAGACGGCGGTGCGCTCGCCACCGAGCTCCGTGTCCAGCAGGTACCGGTAGCCCAGCTTCTTCGCCACGGCGATGGAGGCGACGTTGCCGGGGCCGATGATGCAGAAGCTCTTGCCCCAGCCTTCCTGCCCGTCGAGCCAGGCGCAGGCCGCCGCCATGCCTTCCGTCGCCAGCCCCCGGCCCGCGTAGTCCGGATGAATCATCCAGCCGGCTTCGGGATAGTGCCCGTCGAAGCCGACCAGCCCCCGCCTGAAGTCCGCAAAGCCCATCTGACCAATGTAGGCGCCACTTTCGCGATGCTCCACCGCCCAGTAACCAAAACCCAGGAAGTCCCACAGACCGCTGTAGCGCAGCAGGCGCATCCACACATCCTGGCTCCCCAGCGCCTCCCCCGTGATGAAGCCGTAGACCTCCGGGCGGGACCACAATTCCAGCGCTGCAGCGTGATCCGAGGCGCGATGTCCCCGCAAAAGCAGGTGTTCCGTCACAATTTGTGGGGCTATATCCATGGCGCGGGTCCCAAACGGAGTAAAGCCAGTTATTATCCGGAGCAGAGACAGCCACGCCTAGCCTCCCCTTGCCCGATATTCACCTGACATTCCTGTCCATCACCATCAGCACCTGCCTGCTGCTGGCCGCCGCGAACCTGATGCTGGCGATGCGCAGTATTGGTTCGACGGTGACCCTTGCCTTTTCCGCGGGCTATGCGGCGATGGCCGTCACCCTCACCATCGCCGCGCTGATCGCCGTGGACGGTCCCTACGCGGGCCTGCGCCTGTTTCTGGTGAGCGCCATGGCCGCCATCAGCATGGTATGCCTGTGGAGCGGTCTCTGGTTGCGGGCGGGGCGCCGGGTGAACCGGGTGTTCATGGTGCTGCTGCTATGCCTGTGGTTGCTGCCGGTGATCGCCGTCGTCACCCTGGCACCCGGCTCAACGGCGCACACCCCCTTTGCCACCGCGGCGATGTTCGCAGGGACCGCCAGCAGTGCCTGGACACTGTTCCACAAACATGGACAAAAGAACGCGGGGGACTGGGCGCTTATCGTCTGGCTCGCCCTCGTGCTGCCCATATCCAGCACCGCCATGTTCGCCGGCATGGGCTACGGACGCCCGGAACCGGGTTCGGTTTGGCTTTCCTATCTCGCCTTCATGCCGACGATGTACACCGGCGTGGGGCTGTTCGCCCTGCTTGGCTTCACGCTGGACGTGATTGAGAACTCCCAGCGCCTGGCGCTCACGGACGGCCTCACGGAACTGTTCAATCGCCGGGCCTTCGACAGCGAACTGGCCATCGCCGTAGCGCGCGCCGAGCGCTATCAGCGCGACCTGACGCTCCTGCTGCTGGACATCGACCACTTCAAGCAGCTCAACGATGCCTTCGGCCACCCCGCCGGGGATGCGGTCCTTCGCTCCGTGGCCCGCATACTCGAGGAGCGCACGCGTCGCATCGATTTCGTAGCCCGCATCGGTGGAGAGGAATTCGCGGTGATCATGGCCGACACCCCGCCATCCGCAGCGCTGCGCCTGGCGGAGCGCCTGCGCCAGGCCATCAGCGACGCCGGCAGTGACAGCATCGCCTATACCGCCAGCTTTGGCGTGGTGGCGCTGGAGGAGCCGTACCGGGATCCGGCCTCGCTGCTCAAGGCGGCCGACGAGGCGCTCTACGCGGCAAAGTCCGCCGGACGCAACTGCGTGCGCTATGCCGCAGACACCGAGCGCAGCCCGGGCACCCTCATCGGCCTGGTGCGCTAGGACCGTCGCTCCAGATCCCGGCGCAGGCCCTGGGCCAGCTCCGTGAAAATGCGAAAGCTGTCGTCCGCCGCCAGGCGCTCGTCGATGAGCGCCGTGAAGGCCTCCCGCTCCATCTTCTCCAGCTCCTCGAGCAGCTCCCTCGGCACCTGCTCGTCCTGCCGCGTGCGCAGGTCCAGGATGCGGGTGTAGAACGCGTCGATGCGATCCTTGCGCAACCGGGCCCGCCAGCGGCCCAAGGCGACCAGCCCCGACAGCAGCAGCACGGTCAGGTACACCAGAAAGTTGAGGGTTTCGGCGTAGCGCTCCAGGAACCCCGGCTCGTCGCGCTCGAAATACTGCCGCGCCCCGCGGTGCAGGGGAAAGGCCAGGTCGTCATTGTCAAAACTGCTGCGCAGCCAGCGAAAGAGCGCCGGTTCCACAGCGGCGAAGCGCGCCTTCTCTTCCAGTAAGGTGGCGGTCAGGTCGAACACCACCTCGTCCTTGAGGTCCCCCCGGGCCACGAGCAGCATGTCCACCGCCAGGGCGTCGATGCCCGATTCGTTCCCCGGCAGGCTGTAGGTGAGCGCCGGGATACGCGTGGCTCGCAGCTGGGGAATGAGAAACTGAATACCCTCGATATAGAACTCCGCACCGGCGGCATCCATGCGCCCCAGGGGAATGAGACTGAAGCCCTCGCGAAACCAGTCCGTGTGCTCCGGACTGATGGGCCCCACATAAAACTGCAGGTCCGGCTCGCCGGGATCACCCTCGCGCCAGCGCAGCACGTCCTTCGACAGTTTGTCGGACCGCTTCGCGAGGAGCTGGGCCATCAATGCCGCCGTGTGGGAATTGTTGACGATCTCTACGCGGGGGCGACGCTCCCGGTCGCGGTACGCGGCCGCATCGAAGTCCTGGCGCGCCGAGAGATGCACCACGCCCTCGTAGAGGGGCAGTACGGTGCGGACGCCGTCGGTGAACGCCCGGGTGTTTTCCACGATGGCCAGGTCCGCGGACCCGTCCAGAAGGGACTCGAGCGGATCGTCGTCGGGATCATCCGTGGGATCCGCCTTCAGGCGCAGCCCCGTTTCTTCTTCGACAATGCGCGACAGGGCGGGAAAATTCAGCTGCGCACTGTTGGGTGGGTGCAGATACAGGGTCTGGGCGGCCCGCACCGGGACCGGGGCCAGCGCCACGAGCAGCGCCAGCGCCGGAAGCACCCCCGAGAGCCCCGCCGGTAGGCTCCAGGAATCCCTAAGCGGGGGCCGGGCCCGCAAAGGTGTCCCGCAGCACACGTTTAAGAATCTTTCCGCTCGGGTTGCGGGGTATCGCATCGGTAAACACCACCTGGGAGGGCTGCTTGTAGCGCGCGAGCTTGTCCCTGCAATGGGCGAGCACGGCGTCCTCGTTCAGTTCTGCATCGGCGGCGACAACGATCGCCAGCGGGCTCTCGCCCCAGCGTTCGCTGGGCTGCCCGATCACCGCCGCATCTGCAACGCCGTCATGGCGCATGAGCACACCCTCGATCTCGGCGGGATAGACGTTCTCGCCGCCGGATATGATCATGTCCTTCTTGCGATCGCAGATGGTAACAAAGCCCTCCGGGTCCATCACCGCTATATCGCCGGTGTAGAGCCAGTCGTCGCGCAGGGTTTCCGCCGTGGCATCGGGACGATTCCAGTACTCCTTCATGACGTGGCGCCCGCGGATCACGATTTCGCCGGCCTCCCCGGGGGGCAGCTCCCGGCCCGCTTCGTCAACGATCCTGAGCTCCGTATGGAAGAAGGAGCGCCCTGCGGAACCCACGCGCGCGAGGGACTCTTCGCCGATGATGAGGCAGGCCGGGCCGCAGCTCTCCGTCAGGCCATAGACCTGATGAATTTCGACCCCCAGGTCGATATAGGCATTGATCGTGGCGACGGGTACGGGCGCGGCACCGCAGATGATGTTGCGTAATTGCGGGAAGGAGAAGGATTCCCGGTCCGGCACCTGCAACATGAAGTTGAGCATCGCCGGTACCGCGAGGCTGGTATTGATTACCTCGGACTCGAGGAGCTCCCAGGTTCGCCGGGGATCGAAGTCCCGCTGCACCACGATCGAGTTCCCCCGATAGACCGCTCCCACGGCGGGCGTCAGCGCGCCCACGTGAAAAAGGGGCAGCAGCAACAGGTAGCGGTCTTCGCCGCGAATATCTCCCGTATTCACCATGGTAAGCAGGGCCCAGAACACCGTTTCGTGCGTATGCACGACGCCCTTGGGCAATCCCGTGGTTCCCGAGGTGTACATGATGAACAGGTTGTCCGACGGGGCTGCCACGACGTCGGGCTCCGTGGTCGGCTGGCCCGCCAGCAGCGCTTCGTAGCTGTGCGCGAAGGCGGGGAGATCGTCACCGATGCCAATCCAGTGCTCGATGTCGGTACCACCGCCGGCACGGAGCTCCTGCACCACGGGGGCGAACTGCGCATCGAAGATCAGTGCCCTGGCGCCGCCATCGCGAAGAATAAACGCGAGCTCGTCCGCAGTCAGGCGCCAGTTCAGGGGCATGAGCACAAAGCCGGGCTTCGCCGGCCCGAAAAAGCTCTCGAGGAACTGGTGACCGTTGAAGGCCAGCACCGCCACCCGGTCACCGGGCTCCAGGTCGAGGTCCCCGAGGGCGTGGCACAGTTGATTCGCTCGACCGTTCAGGTCGCTGTAGGTCATGCGCCGCTCGGCGTGCACGTCGTACACCAGTTCCCGGTCGGGGTTCAGGCGCGCCCGGGCGCTGAGAAAATGTCCGACGTTCATATCCTTGTGCATGGCACGCACTCCCTGTTTATCGTTATGTGAAGGGGAAGCACTAGACTAATACAAGGGCATCACAACAACAGTGCCCGCGCGTGGATTTGCGGTGTAAATTTTCCGTGGTACCGTCGCAGCCTCACAGGCACAGCCTTCGCGGCGCCGCCATGCCCGGTGCCGCGTTGCTCGAACGCTCGCGGGGACCGGTGCCGGACATAACACTTTTCGGGAGCAAGACGAATGAAGCAACTCTGCATGAGCCTGGTGCTTGGCACCATCCTGCTGGCGGGCTGCGCGGGCAACGCACCAAGAATCGATTACGACGCCAGCGTGGACTTCGCGAGCTACAAGACCTACGCGTTCATCAGCGAGCATCCCCTGATGCGCGCCCAGAGCTCGGGACCCGGCTCACCGCTCCTCGAGGGGCGCATCATGCGCATCACGGACGACGCCATGCAGGCGCGGGGCTACACCAAGGTCTCCAACCCCGAAGAAGCGGACTTTGCCATCGGCTTCACCGTCGGCTCCCGCGACAAGATCCAGGTGAACAGCTATCCCTCGGCCTACCGCCCCTATTACGGCGGCTGGGGCTGGGGCGGCCCGTACTACGCGGGCGCAAGCAACGTAGACGTGCAGCAGTACACAGAAGGCACGCTGGCGGTGGATATCTACGATGTGGCGGGGCACAAGCCCGCATGGCACGGGGTCGCAGACAAGCGCATTACCGACAGCATGCGCCGCAACCCCGACGAGACGATGACCGAGATCCTCAACGCCATCTTCGCCGACTTCCCCCCGGGCAGCGCCAACTGACGTTACCCCAGCGGCGGGCCGGGAGTTCTATTCCTCTTCCTGGCTTCGCCGGCGCTGATAGGGTTTCTGCCCCGGCGATCCGCCCAGGCTGCGAAAGGTCAGTCCCCCCACTTCCCAGCTACCGTCGTCGGCGACCTCACCCTCCGCCGCTGCTTCCGCGCGGTTGCCGTTCTCTGCGTTAGCTGCGCCGACGGACTCCCCGGCTACGCTGCTCTCTAGCATCGCGTCCCCGTAGCGCTCCGAGCGGGCCTTCACGCAGGCGGCTCCCGCTGCGGCCCGGGCCAGTTGCTCTGCCGCCTCGCTCCATTGCGCGGATGCGCCAGCGCGAAGCTCCGCCACCGTATCTTCCACCACCTCACCGCAGGATGACCCAAACGCGGGCCCTGTCATGGCGCCAAGGCCAAGGACGAGACCGGAAATAACTCTACGCATGCGCTCTTATTCCTCTGTCAAAGAGTCCCCAGTATAGCGTCGGGCACAGAAATACCGGCCTCTGATTTGTGCGCCAATTCAGCGCATCCGCGCCATTGCGGGGCATAGATTCACTCTGAAATGCACCGGGAACTGATTGTGGGAACCGGGAGTCTCTCTGTTTTGTTATACATTTCAAGGAGTTCTCGGAATTGGTCCGCTTCTTGCTCTAACCCTTTCGGGGTGCGCTCTTTAACCCAAAATGGATACTGCGCACCACCGCATGACAAATACACGAACAGGGTAGAGAGGAAATCCATGCAAAACATGCCAAAACTCAAAAGTTTTGCCGCGCTGACCGCACTGGCCGGGTGTGCGCTCGCCGCACCATCATTCGCCGGGGAACTGAGCGCGAACGCCTCGGTAACCAATAACTATATATGGCGCGGTCTCACGCAGACTGAAAACGAATCTGCCGTACAGGGCGGCATCGACTACGCGGCCGACAGCGGTTTCTACGTGGGCACCTGGGTGTCCAACGTGAACTACGGACCGTCCGATGTTTACTCTTACGAGCACGACCTCTATTTTGGTTTCTCAGGTAAGTCTGG